>DASXXL010000284.1:0-3729 GCA_036503085.1 Pyrinomonadaceae bacterium
GCAACTTCGCCGCGCATCACGAGTTGCCGTTGCGTTTGCTTTCGGATCCGGACGGCAAGGTGTCAGTGCTTTATGGCGCGCGTTCGTTGATTCCCAACAAGGTGGCGCGATCGGTTTTCGTGATCGACGCGCGCGGCGTTCTTCGTTATCAGGACGTGCGGCCGCTGGGGCTGATCAAGCCGAAGGATGACGTTATAATCTCCGCGATCCGCGCAGCACAAGGAGGAGAAGTCCGTGGCTGAAACTATCAAATGCACACATTGCGGCGAGAAGCGTCCGGCGCTCGCCTTCGCGCCGTTCCCAAACGAGCTGGGACAGAAAATCGCCGCGGAAATCTGCCAGCCGTGCTGGAGTGGTTGGTTACAAAAGCAAACGCAGATCATCAACCACTACGGCCTGGACCTCACCAACCCGGACGCGCAAACGTTTTTGTTCGACAACATCAAAGGTTATTTGTTCGGCGAAGCCCCGAAGGTTGCCGAGATCGATACGACCAAAGAAGGTAGCGTGAAATGGTGATTTTGCGCTCGCCTTCGGCCCACCGTTTGCTGAATTAATGACCGCTCCCTGACCCCGCCCGCGATTGTTTTAACCCCCTGCTGATGATCGAGCACGTTTGCGAACACGTTCGGCGTGTGCTCTGCCATGTTTTCATGCGCGCGTATCTTTTCCGAACTTGGTTCGCGTCAACCGAGGAGGACTTTCCCAGATGAGACAGAGACTTTTAGGACTCATAGTCATAGCCGTGATTTCGATAATTCTGCCGGCCTGCGACAACACAAATAACAACGCGAACACAACCGCGAACACCAACGCAAACCATAATGCGAACCTCGCGGCGAGTCCGACGCCGACGCCGGCTATTGCGAATACCAATTCGAACCGGGCGCCGACGCGCGAAGAGTATGAACGTAACAAAGAACAGTATCAGCGCGAGGCGAAGGGCTCGGGCCGCACGATCGGCAGCGGCGTGAACGATGGCTGGCTGTGGGTGAAAACCCGTTTTGATCTCGCGGCGGCGGATGATCTGCGCGACTCGACGATCAATGTTGACGTCGACAATGCCGTGGTGACGTTGAGCGGCACGGTGGCGAGTGCGGCGCAGAAGACGCGCGCGGAACAGGTGGCGAAGGCGGTCGACGGTGTGAAGTCGGTGAGGAACCAGTTGAAGGTGTCCGCATCGGGCAACACTAACGCGAACGCGAATGCGAATCACAACGCGAACGCGAATCACAACGCCAACGCGAACCGCGCGGCCGGTACGAACCGCAACGCGAATCGCAACGCTAACCGGTAACCGATCGAGTACGGACAGGATTGCAGGATTTACAAGCGCTGAAATCTTGTAACTCTTGCTAATCCTGTCAGCGTGTCCCTGGCGTTTACGCTTCCCTTGAGCACCACTCTTGGGCTAAGCTCTCGTCTCTTTCCTGCTTTCGCAACTCAAATAACTGGGATTTGGTTGCCTATGCCAAAAGTCCGCCTGCTGATTGTTTCTTTCGTCGCATTATCTCTTTTTTCCGGTTCGCTTAACGCGCAACAGCGCAGCGCGACCTCTGGTATCGACACCTACGCGATCACCAACGCCCGAATCGTTACCGTCTCGGGCGCAACGATCGATCGGGGCACGGTCGTGGTGCGCGACGGCTTGATCGCCGCGGTTGGCGCGAACGTCAACGCGCCGCCGGACGCACGCATCATCGACGGCGCCGGACTGACGGTTTACCCGGGCCTGATCGACTCCTACACGAACCTCGCGCTTCTCGAACCAGCGCCCGCGCCGTCACCTGGAGGCGGCGGTGGCGGCGGCGCGTTCTTTGCGGCGCAGGCGCGGCCGAGTCCCGCTGGTCCAAACTCGACCCAACCTCCCGGACTGCAACCAGAAGTGATGGTCGAAGACGTGATCCGCCCGGGCAGCGCCGACGTCGAGGCGACGCGAAACATCGGCATCACCACCGCGTTGACTTCGCCGCGCACAGGCATCTGGATGGGCCAGTCGGCGCTGATCAATCTCGCTGGCGAGTCGCCGCAGGAGATGATCGTGCGTTCGCCGGTCGCGATGCACGTCGGCTTCACGCCGCTGCGTGGCAGTTATCCCGGTTCGTTGATGGGCGTCTTCGCGCAGTTGCGGCAGATGATGCTCGACGCACAGCGTTATCGCGATTCGTTGCAGGCCTATGAGCGTTCGCCGCGCGGTCTCCGCCGGCCCGAGTTGGATCGATCATTAGCCGCGCTCGTTCCGGTCGTCGATGGACGAATGCCGGTGGTGATGCTGGCCAACAGCGAACGCGAGATCACGCGCGCGCTCGATTTGGGAAACGAGTTTAAGTTGAAACTGATCGTCGCCGGTGGACGCGAAGCGGATCGCGTCGCGGACCGGTTGGTAAAACAGAACGTGCCGGTGCTGTTGTCGTTAAATCTGCCGCGGCGCACGACCGCGGCGCTGCCGGAAGCCGATCCCGAGCCGATGCGCGTGTTGCGCGAGCGAGTCGAAGCGCAGCAGACGGCGGCGAAGTTGGCGAAGGCGGGCGTGCGGTTCGCGTTTGAGTCGGGTGAGTTGACGAACGTTTCTGATTTGTTGCCGAACGTTAGACGCGTGATCGAGAACGGACTTTCGGCGGCCGATGCGTTGCGGGCGTTCACGATTTGGCCCGCGACGATTCTCGGTGTCGAGAACCAACTCGGTTCGATCGAGACCGGCAAGATCGCAAACCTCACGATTACACTTGGCGATCTTTTCGATCGTAACAGTCGCGTCGTGCACGTTTTTATCGACGGCCGTCCGGTGGATCTGAGGCCCGCCGCCTTGCCTGGTTTAGGTATTGGTGCGCCCAACAATCCGAGTGGAACCTGGAACCTTACGGTGAATCTCGGCCAGGGTGATAAGACGGCGACTCTGACATTGCACCGCGAAGGCGATCGCACGACCGGTTCGATCTCCGGTGAGCTTGGAGCAGGCGAGATTGCGAACGCTTCGTCAACCGCAGCAGGTGACGTTCGCTTTACCGTTCCGCTTGAGATTGAAGGACAAACGAAAGAAGCGACGTTCGCGGGAACAGTTTCCGGCGGTCAGATGCGTGGCTCTGTAACCGTTGTCGGCATGGCGCCCGGAACTTTCACTGGCAGTCGAGCGCGTCCTAACTAGAGCCACAAAGAGGCACAAAGGCACAAAGAGCTATGAAACTAACCAAGCACTTACTTCTCTCGTCCGTGTTCATCTGTGTTACGTCCGTGGCCCAGGCACAGAAGGCGCCGGAAACGCTGATCCGCAACGCCACCGTGCTCACGATTACGCATGGCACGCTGCAAAACACCGACGTACTGCTGCGCAACGGCAAGATTGCCGCCATCGGCAAAAATCTCAAAGCTTCAGCCGACGCGCGCATCATCGACGGCACCGGCAAATACGTCATGCCCGGCATCATCGACTGCCACTCCCACTCGATGCTCGACACGATCAACGAAGGCACACTCTCCGTCACTTCGATGGTGCGCACCGCGGACGTGCTCAACACGACCGACGTCGATCTGTATCGCGAACTGGCCGGCGGCGTGACGACGCTCAACCTGCTGCACGGGTCAGCGAACCCGATCGGCGGCTTGAATACCGTCGTGAAGATCAAGTACGGCCGTCCGGCGAGCGAGTTTATCTTTCCCGGCGCGATGCCCGGCATCAAGTTCGCGCTCGGCGAAAACGTGAAGCGCTCGAGCACGCCGAACCTGCCCGGC
>DASXXL010000285.1:0-4187 GCA_036503085.1 Pyrinomonadaceae bacterium
AGTTTCGCTTGTTTGAAAACCTCGCCGATCTTCAGCGCGGTGAACGGCGTGAGCTCGCTTGGTTTGAGCACGACTGCATTGCCCGCCATCAACGCCATCACGATTTCATCGAGCGGTGTGGCCCAGGGAAAGTTCCACGGCGAGATGATGCCGACGACGCCGAGCGGTTTGTAAACGATGTAAGACGAACGGCCCATCAACTCGAACTGGCCGATGTCGATCTTCTGCCGGTGCAACATGCGCTCGGCGTTGCGCGCGAAGTGCTGCATCAGATCGAGTGTCGGCGTGACTTCCATCGAGATCGCTTCCGGCGGCGGTTTGCCGGTTTCACGTGCGATCAACGTGGCGATCTCTTCGACTTGAGCAAGCACGATCTCACGCGCCATGAGGATGAACCGAGATCGCTCGCGAAACGAAAGCTTTGCCCACGACGATTGGGCCTGGCGTGCGCGCTTCACGGCGGCGCTTACCTCGGAAGCAGCAAACAACGGCACGCGCCCGATCTCCGCGCCTGTCGACGGATCGATCGAGATGATCTCGCGTCTTTGCGTCGATGAAAGACTTTGCGTGCTCATCGGGTACAATGTAGGTCCAAATTATTCCAGTCACAAGAGGCCGCCAGAGGCCATCGAGAAAGGTCCAGCAATGATCAGATCTCAGCTCGCGGAGTTTATGCGTCGCATGCAGCCGAACTCCGTCGCCATCATTCCCGCGGCGCGTGAAGCCACGCGTTCCAACGACACGCATTATCGTTTTCGCCAGGACTCCGATTTCTTTTACCTGACCGGGTTCGAAGAGCCGGAAGCGATCGCCGTGATCAAGCCGGGCGAGACGCACGAGTATGTTTTGTTTGTGAGGCCACGCGATCCCGAGCGTGAGATTTGGGACGGGCGGCGAGCTGGTGTTGAAGGAGCGAAGAGCGAGTTTGGCGCGCAGGAGGCGTTTCCTGTCGCGGAGTTTGACGCGAAGTTGACGGACATCTTGAACGACGCGGAGACACTCTATTACCGGCTCGGCGTGCATCACGATCTCGACGACAAGATCGTTCGCGAGATTGCGAGGATGCGCGGCTTGAATCGCAAACCGATTCATCCGCCAACAACCATCATCGATCCCGCGACGATCGTTCATGAACTGCGCGTGATCAAGAGTCCGGATGAGTTGGAGTTGATGCAGAAGGCGGCGGATATTGCTGCCGAAGCGCACGTTGAGGCGATGAAGGCTGCGCGTCCCGGCATGCGTGAATACGAGCTCGAAGCGCTCATCGAACAGGTGTTTCGGCGGCACGGGGCCGCAGGTCCGGCTTACACGTCGATTGTCGGCGCGGGGCCGAATGCGACCGTGCTTCATTACATCAACAACGACGGCGAGCTGCGTGATGGTGAGTTGTTGCTGGTTGACGCGGGTGCTGAGTACAAGGGTTATGCGTCAGACATTACGCGAACGTTTCCGATCAATGGGCGCTATTCGCAGCCGCAACGTGAGATTTACGAGCTCGTGTTGAAGGCGCAGATGTCGTGCGTGGAGATGGTGCGGCCTGGTGTGACGCACGATCAACTCAAGCAGCATTCGATCGAAGTTTTGACTGAGGGAATGATCGAGCTCGGGTTGTTGCAGGGCGAGCCGGAGCAAGTGATCAAAGACAAGAAGTACGAGAAGTTTTACATGCACGGGCTGGGGCACATGCTTGGCATCGACGTGCACGACGTTGGAGCGTATTACCACGGCAAAGAATCGCGCGCGCTCGAACCGGGTGTAGTGATGACTGTCGAGCCAGGGCTTTACATCGCGCCTGACACGAAGGACGTGCCTGAAAAGTATCTCGGGATTGGCGTGCGCATTGAGGACGACGTGCTTTGCACGAACAACGGGCCGCGAGTGCTGACGAACAAAGTGCCGAAGGACCCTCAAGAAGTAGAGGCACTGATGGCTCGGTAGAAAGGCCATCCACAGATTACACAGATTATTTGGAAGAGGTTTGGCCACACAGCAGGTTTGACTAAATCTGCGTAATCTGTGGATGGCTTTACCTTGAAAGCTCCGCTACGATCTCGCGTACTGCTTTCCGCGCTTCCTCGACTTCTTCCGGTTTGAATGAGATCGCGCCGACGACGGCGTGACCGCCGCCACCGTAACGTTCGCAAATCTTCGCGATGTTGTGCCGTCGTGGCTGCGGCGCCCAGGGATTCGAGCCGACCGAGATCTTCGTGCGCTGCGGTCCGCGCGTCAGCGCAACCGAGTAAGTTGTCTCGGGATACAGGTAATAAGGAATGAACTTGTTGAAGCCTTCGTAACCCTCGTCAACCAAATCAAACTGCACCACGCCGTCCGCAAACTTCGCTTTCCTGCGCACCGCTTCCAACGTCTCCAGGTGCTGTTGCAGTATCGGCTGAAAACGCCGCTGCACTTCGGCGCTCGTTGCGACCTCTTCCAGCGAGCGCACCGTCAAGTCGCGAATGATCTGCTCGATGAACGCGTCATCAGGATCCGCTTCGATCACCTGCATCAACTGCAACGCCGGTTCCTTCAGCTCGACACACTGCGCGGGCGATTCGTAAAGCGCGCCGTCGATGATGTGCGCCCAATGGACCAGCGTCTCGATCGGCTCGGGATTGAAGCCGAAGCGTTCGTGCGCAACGTCGGCAATGAACTCCGTGCACGACTTCCGCGTCGGATCCAAAAACTTCTTGCCTGACTTGTCGGCGCGAAAGTGCGCCTCGTCTTCCGGCGTGAGAAAAGCCGACTCGTGATGATCGAACCACCACGTCAACTTCTCCGACGCGGCATATTTGAAATCGACGATCGCATTCTCGTCGGAGTCAAACATCGAGTGGTCGAAGAGATTGCCGGGGCGATGCAGCAGCCCGGTGTAGTTGACCTCGGCTTCCGGATGAATGCGTTCCTTGTAGAAGCGAGTGAAAGTGGCCGCCGAAGCGACACCATCGAAGCAGTGGCCGTGGTACAGGAGACGAAGTTTCACGCTCAGTTTTTACAGGGTTCGATTACTTTCGCGCCCGCGGCCGTCGCCGTTGTGGGCGTGAGTTTTGAAGCGATGAACTTATCGACTTCGTCTTCGATCAACTCACCGTTCACGACCCACGCTTTCTCGGTCAACAAGTCTCCCTTGGGATTCACTTTTGCCGGTTCGAGAAAGATGTTCCAGGGCGAACCCCAGTTACGTGTGTCGCCGGTGAGCTGCCGGTATTCATAATGCAGCGTCTTCTCTTTTTCCTCGCGCGACTCTGACTCGGTCACGATCGGAAAAGTTGGACCAGCGTCGCCAAAGAAACTCTTCACGTCGTCCTTCGACGCATACTCGCTGACGCCGATCACCTGGAAGCCCTGGCCCTTATACTTGTCGTAAAGCTTCGCGGCGATCGGTGCTTCGTTCTTCCAGTTATGACACCACGGTGCGAAGTAAACAATCATCACGAGCTTCTTGCCGGCCATCAACGCGCGCAGATCAGCGTCTTTAGCACTCTTGAGATCCGGCAGCGACCAGTTTCTGTAGTTCACCGTTTTTTCGACGAGCGGTGAATACTCATGGTCCCCTTGCGCCATCGCGGCGAGTGGTGAAAGGGCGAGAGCGAGGAGGGAAACAAATAGGAACTTCTTCATGATGTTTACTCCGGTCGATCCTGGGACCGCAGGCGTCTCGCCTGCACGGAAGCAATGGAGACGCTGTCGTAAATTGCAGGCGAGACGCCTGCGGTCCCAGGCACTTAGTTCGTCACGCGGGCCGTCGCCGGCGCTTCCGCGAGAAGCGGTTTCACCGCGGCCTCCCAGCCAGCTTTATCTCGGGCTCCGATAATTTTCTGGCGAATGCGTCCCTGGCGATCGATTAGATACGTGGTCGGCAATACCGACTGCGCGAATTTTACTTTGGCGTCACTGCCGCCGAGCAAGACCTGATAGTCAAACCGCACGACTTCCTTTTGATAATCGTTCACGCCGTCGATGCTGTCGTCGAGCGAAGCACCGACGATGCGCAAGCCCTGCGCTTCGAGCTCGTGCTGCAACTGATTGAGCGCTGGAATTTCTTCGCGACACGGAATGCAGTATGTGGCCCAGAAGTTCAGCAGCACAACCTGGCCTTGAAGTTCTTTGAGACGAAACGGCTTGTCAGCCAGCGTTCGAAATTCAACGTCGGGGACTGGTTCATAGCTCGCGTTTGCGGTTGTGGCCGG
>DASXXL010000286.1:0-9105 GCA_036503085.1 Pyrinomonadaceae bacterium
CGAAGAAGCCCGCGAACTCGCCGGCGATGAAGTAGAACTCGGCGACGCGCTGCTGCTGCCGCTGCCAATGGAAGAACTCGGCCGCATCGCCGCGCAGACCGCCAAACAGATCCTGGTTCAGAAAGTGCGCGACGCGGTGCGCAGCAACGTCTACGAGCAATACATCGACAAGATTGGCGACCTCGTAAACGGTTACGTGAAACGTTTCGAGCGCGGCAATATAATTGTCGACCTCGGCAACCTCGAAGCGATTCTGCCGCGTTCACAACAGTCGCGCGGCGAACAGTGGAACCAGGGCGAACGCATCCGCGTCGTTATCAATAACGTGTCGAAAGAATCAAAAGGACCGCAAGTCGAAGTTTCCAGAACGTCTCCTGAGCTGTTGCTCCGGTTGTTCGAAATGGAAGTGCCGGAGATCTACGACGGCACGGTCGTGATCAAGTCGGCGGTGCGCGAACCCGGCGAACGCGCGAAGATCGCAGTGATGTCCAACGAGCGCGACGTCGATCCGGTCGGCGCCTGCGTCGGTATGAAAGGTTCGCGCGTACAAGCCATCATTCGCGAACTGCGAGGCGAGAAGATCGACATCATCGAGTGGTCAGACGAACCGTCGGTGTTTGCCGCGAATGCGTTGTCACCCGCGAAGGTCAATCAGGTCCGCATCACCGACATCGAGAACCGGCAGATGGAAGTCATCGTCAACGAAGACCAACTCTCGCTGGCGATTGGTAAGCGCGGCCAGAACGTTCGTCTCGCGACGAAGCTCGTCGGTTGGAACATCGACATCCGCAGCGAAGAAGAGATCAAGCGTGAAGTCACCGAGCAGATGGGCGCGCTCATCGCTTCCGGCGAAGCAGTGCCGCTCTCGGCCATTGAAGGTGTCACGCCGCAACAGGCCGAAGCCCTCGCCGAACACGGCATCAACGACATCGACGCCCTCGCGAACACGACCGTCGACGATCTGGTCGAGTTCCTCGACCTGTCGCTCGACGAAGCGGAAACGATCCTGAACGCGGCGCAGGCCGTGATCGCGATGCGCAACCGCAACCTCGAAGGTGAAGGCGAAACCGACGAGACTGAAGAACAACACGCAGTTTCCGCCGAGCTCGACGAATCCGTCGGAGCCGAGGAAGTCGAACCGAATCTCGAGATGACTGCCGAGGGTTACGACGAAGCCGTCCAGAACGGCGTGCCGTATCACGCGGAACCCGAGATCCTGGCGCGCGATTCGGCCGATCCGGTCGCCGTTACGGAAATCGAACCGCTGCCGGCTGACGAGATCACCTTGATGGAACCGGGCCGTGATTTACGTCCCGACACGATTACGCCGTCGCCCGACATCACGTCGACAGGCGTGGCCGCGCTCGAAGCAGTCGAACAAGTTGCCGCGGAAGTACTCGCGGAAGAAGACGCCGTTGACGAGGCTGATGCCAGTTCCGAAGGACTATCGGAAGATAGCCCGGAAGGATTCCAGTTGGCCCCCGAAACGGAACCAACCACTCCCGCAGTTTCGGAAGATGCTGCATCAGGCGGGAGCACGGATGAAGAGAAGCACTGATGCTTCAAACGGTGCAGCCAGTTAGGAAGAACAAAGGTCCAGTTCATTCTGGACGTTTGTATTGCCCGCTCCGCTACTGTCACGCGTTGAACTTCTGATCGACGCCGTCAAAAGTGGTTAGGAACGAGCAAGTTCCTAATCACCTTTAGGTCGTTTCAGGACGCAGTATTAAGCGTCGAGAAGGAGTGCATGACAGTTTCCTCGAAAGTTCGCATCTACGATCTCGCCAAAGAACTGAAGCTCGACACGAAGCGACTCATTGAAGAAGTGCGCCGCGAAGGCGTCGACGTGAGCGTGCCGTCCAACTCGGTCTCCAAAGAACTCGCCGAGAAGATCCGGAATAAGTACTTTCCGAAAAAAGAGACGACGGTCAAACGCAGCGTCAAAGTCGTGAAGCGCGCCACGGCGCCGCTCCCGGAATTGCCCGCGGTCGACGGCGAGTCTGAAGTTCACAAGCCGGAACCGGTAGTCGCCGCGCCGCAACCGGCAGCCGCCGAAGCAGCGCCCGACGAACCAATCGAAGCTCCGTCCGTTGCGCCAACAACGCCGTCGACAGCGAGACAGCCGATTCCTGCGCGCCTGGTGAAGAAGCTGACGCCCGCCGTGCGCGCCGAAGCGCCGGCGCCGGAAGTTATCGAGGCGCCCGTGGTCGCGGCCGAGCCGATGCCGGCTGCTCCGCCCGTGGTCCAGGAACCGATTCCTGCCGCGCCAATCGAAGCGAGTGCGCCGCCGACAAACGGCGTCGAAGTAAAACCACCCGCGCCCGCGCCGGTAGCGCCTCCGCCGCCACCACCATCGCGGCAAGTCAGAGTTTTGCGTCCAACGGCAGCCGCGCTCAACGCCGGTATCAGACCGGGCGAACGCGCGCCTGCGCCGCCGCCACCACCACCGCCTCCGGCGCGAGAGCGTCCCGGCGATCGCACTCAGCGGTTGCGCGAACGACCGTCATTGCCCCGCTCCGAACGAATGGGAACACCGGGTGAAACCGCGACGCCGCAGACGACTTACATTCCACCGCCTGACGCCGGTCGCCGTCGTTCGCGTCGCAGCAGTCCACGTGGCGGCCGCAAGGTTGAAGGAAAGACCGGCAGGTTTGACAAGGGCGGCGAGTTCATTCCACCGCCGAAGGCTTTGTCGCTCGAAGATCGCATCGCCACGCGTTTGGAAGTGCCGTCCGCGGGTGAGTTGAAGTCGGTGCGCCTGATCGAAGGCTCGACGGTGAAGGAGTTCGCCGAAAAGCTCGGTATTAAACCGAAAGACGTCGTGTCGCTGATACTCCAGCGCGGCGTGTTCGCGACGATCAATCAACCGCTGATGGACGACGTAGCCGCCGATCTCGGCAAGCGGTTCGGTTACAACGTGTCATTCGTGCCGTTTGAAGAGATGGTCGCGGAAGAAGAGTTTGAAGAACTGATCGCGGCTGACGCCGACGACGTGGAAATGCCACGCGCGCCGGTCATCACCGTCATGGGCCACGTCGACCACGGCAAGACTTCGTTGCTCGACGCGATTCGCGCCACTGACGTGGCTGCCGGTGAAGCCGGCGGCATCACGCAACACATCGGCGCGTACAGCGTGCAGGTGCCGAGTGCCGACAACCCGGCCGAGATGCGTCGCGTGGTGTTTCTAGACACGCCGGGTCACGAAGCGTTCACGATGATGCGCGCGCGCGGCGCGAAAGCGACCGATATCGTGGTGCTCGTTGTTGCGGCTGACGACGGCGTGATGCCGCAGACGATCGAAGCGATCGAGCACTCGCGCGCTGCGGGTGTGCCGATCATTGTGGCCATCAACAAGATCGACAAGGCCGACGCCAATCCCGATCGAGTCAAACAGGAACTGGCCCAACAAGGACTGTCACCACTCGAGTGGGGCGGCGAAACCGAAATGGTGCCGGTGTCGGCGAAGAAACGGCAGAACCTCGAGACATTGCTTGAGACGATTCTGTTGACGTCCGACATTCTTAATTTGCGCGCGAGCACGACGCGTCTCGCGTCCGGAGTGGTGCTCGAAGCGAAACTCGATCGCGGCCGCGGTGCGGTAGCGACTGTCCTGGTCCAACAAGGCACGCTCCGCATTCACGAGCCGTTTATCGTCGGACAAATCTCCGGCAAAGTCCGCGCGATGTTCAACGACCGCGGCGAACCGATTAACGAAGCTGGGCCAGCGACTCCGGTCGAAGTGCTCGGCTCGCAAGGCGTGCCGCAGGCAGGCGAAAGCTTCCAGGTCGTTTCGGACATCACGAAGGCGCAGTCGATTTCACAGCACCGCCAGATGTTGAGCCGCCAAGCGGCGTTGTTGCAGACGACGAAGCGCGGTATCGAAGCGCTCGGCGAAAGCGAAGTCAAAGAACTGCTTGTCATCATCAAGGCCGACGTGCAGGGTTCGGTCGAAGTGTTGAAGTCGACGCTGCAAAAGCTGTCGACGGATCGCGTGAAGGTGAAAGTCATTCGCTCCGGTGTCGGCGCGATCACCGAATCCGACGTGTTGCTCGGTTCGGCGACGCAAGCCGGCTCGTCGTCTTCGGCAGTCGTGATCATTGGCTTCAACGTGCGGCCCGAAGCACGCGCGGCTGACGTGGCGAAGCAGGAAGGCGTCGACATTCGTCTCCACTCGATCATCTACAAGGTCGAGGAAGAGATTCGCGCGGCGATGATCGGCATGCTCGAAGCCATCGAGAAGGAAAGAATTCTCGGCAAGGCTGCGGTGCGCGAAGTTTTCCGCGTGCCGAGAGCGGGAACAGTGGCGGGTTGCATGGTCATCGACGGCACGGTGCGCCGCAACGCGCGTGCTCGCCTGATTCGCGATGGCGTCGTGAGTTGGGAAGGCAACATCGCTTCCCTGCGCCGGTTCAAGGATGACGTTTCCGAAGTCCGCGAAGGTTTCGAGTGCGGTATCAGTCTGGAAAACTTCAACGACGTAAAAGTCGGCGACCAGATCGAGGCTTACATCGTCGAGCGTGTCGCAGCGACGGAGCTGTAAGGCATTGTCGATTGCCAATTGCCGATTGCCAATTGAACAGCCCTCAAGGGCTGGGAAGTCAGCAAGTCGGCAATCGGCAGTCGCAAATCGGCAATTGTTTATGCATCGGACGGAGAGATATACGGACACGTTGCGGGAGGAGATCGCCCAGATCGTCGGTTTTGAACTCGAAGATCCACGATTGATTACCGTCACCGTTACTGACGTTCGACTCTCGTCCGACAAACGCGCCGCCCGTGTTTACGTCACGGTGGCCGGTGACGAAGCCGAGCACAAGTCGGCGCTGGATGCTTTGAAACACGCGGCGCCGTACGTGCGCAAGCAACTGGGCCTCTCGTTGAATCTGCCGCGTACACCTGAGCTGCACTTCGTACGCGATCGCGTCGAGGAACAGGGCGACCGCGTCGATCAACTGCTCAGAGAGATTGAAGAGAAGAAGGAGTAAGTTTTTGAGCCCGGTTTTTAGCTAGGGCTCAAAGAGAAAAACATGCTTAGTCAAGTAGTCGAGCTGATCGAGGCCAAACGTCGTTTCGCGATCACCTCACATATTCGTCCCGATGGTGACAGCCTCGGATCTTCGCTCGGTCTTTACTGGTTGTTACGCGCCCTCGACAAAGACGCCGAAGTCATCATGCGCGATCCGGTGCCGCACGCTTACCAGCAACTCCCCGGCGCGAATGAAGTCCGCGTCACTCCGGCCGTCGATCCTTCGTATCACGCAGTGTTCGTGATCGAGTGTTCCGACATTACCCGGCCCGGACTGATCGATCTCGAGAAACAGTTTGTCGTAAACATCGATCACCATTCGACGACCGCGCTCTTCGGCAGTATCAACTGGATCGATTCCACCGCGTCCGCGGTCGGCGAGATGATCTACAACCTGTGCAAAGCGACCGGCGTGCGTGTGACGAAAGAGATCGCCGAGTGTGTCTACACCGCGCTGATCACCGACACCGGATCGTTTCATTACTCCAACACGACCGAGCGCACGTTCAAAGTCGCGTCGGAGCTGGTGCGCACGGGCGTGAAGCCGGCGAAGACTGCGGAAGCGGTGTTTGCGAGTTATCCGTGGAGCCGCATTGAATTGATGGGCGCGGTGCTTTCGACTGCGCGCCGCGACGAGAGCGGACGCGTCGCGTGCATGAGGCAGTCGCTCGAGATGCAACGAGGCGCACATGCGTCGGATGAAGACGCAGACGGGTTTGTTAACTATCCGTTGACGGTTGGCGAGGTTGAAGCGGTCGCGTTGTTGAAGGAATGTGAACCCGGCGTATATCGCACGAGTTTGCGATCCAAAGGCGACGTAAACGTGGCGAAAGTCGCGGAGAAGTTCGGCGGCGGCGGTCATCGCAACGCCGCGGGCTGCACGTTGCGCGGAAGCTGGGAAGAAGCGGAGACGGTGATCGTCGGTCTCTTGCAGGACGCGGTGAAACGTGCCGACGGCCTCAGCGACATCACTGAAGACGCGCTGAAAGAATCCGTGGCGTAAGCGGTGGTCAAAGAGAAAAAGTACAAATGGCGGCGCGAAGACTACCAGGAAAAAACCCGTGGCCTCCTCATGGTCCACACGGGTAACGGTAAAGGCAAAACCACCTGCGCGCTCGGTCTCATGATGCGCGCCGCCGGACGCGGCTTGCGTTGCTGCATGATTCAGTTCATGAAGTCGCGCAACGATCGTTACGGCGAACACGTTTCCGCGGAGAAGCTCGGCATCGAAGTCCACACGATGGGCGACGGCTTCACGTGGGACACCAAAAATCCCGAACAAGACATCAAGACCGCGCGCGCGACCTGGGACCTGTGCGTCGAGAAACTGCGCTCGGGTAACTACGACATGCTCGTGTTTGACGAGCTGGTCTACGTGCTCAGTTACAAGATGTTGCCGGTCGAGGAAGTCGTCGCGGAGTTTCGCGAGATACGGGCGGCGCAACCCGCTTTGCACATCGTCGTGACCGGCCGCGATGCCCCGCCGGAATTGATCGAAGCGGCAGATCTGGTTACGGAAATGCGCGAAATCAAGCATCCGTTCACCGCCGGCATTCGCGCTCAGCAAGGCATTGAGTTTTAGGGATTGCCCGGACTTGTGCTACCCTTCCCGCCATTCTTATGGCCTGGTTCAATAAGAAAAATAAACGCATCGAGGCCGTTCCGCCGGAAGAGCGCGTCGTAAAGACGGAAAACGTCTTCGTCAAATGTGACGGCTGCGAGGCCCATCTTTTCAAAGGTGAGCTTGAGAATAATGCCCAAGTTTGCAAACACTGCGGCTATCACTTTCGCATCGGCGCGCGCGAACGGCTGGCGCTGCTGTTTGACGACGGCAAGTTTGAAGAGATCGACGGCGAGGTGATCTCGATCGACCCGCTGGAGTTTGTCGACAGCAAGCCCTACTCGGATCGAATCAAACAGGCCAAAGAGAGCACCGGTTTGCCCGAAGCGATCGTGAACGCGCGTGGCACCGTCGGCGATCATCCCGTGATCGCGGGCGCGATGGACATGACGTTCATCGGTGGTTCGATGGGTTCGGCAGTCGGCGAGAAAGTGACGCGCGTGATCGAAAGAGCGATGCGTGAACACAGCGCCGTCGTGATCTTCTCGGCGTCGGGCGGTGCGCGAATGCAGGAAGGCACGCTGTCGCTGATGCAGATGGCGAAGATCTCGGCGGCGCTCGCGGCGCTCGATGAAGCGCGTTTGCCTTTCATCTCTGTGTTGACTGATCCGACGACGGGCGGCGTGACGGCGAGTTTCGCGATGCTCGGCGACGTGATCATCGCCGAGCCGAAAGCGTTGATTGGTTTTGCCGGTCCACGCGTGATCGAACAGACGATTCGGCAGAAGCTGCCGAAAGACTTTCAGCGTTCGGAGTTCCTGTTGGACCACGGCATGATCGACGCGATCGTTGATCGGCGCGAGTTGCGCAATCAGATCGTCACGCTGTTGAACTTCATGATGAATCCGGAGATTCACGGTGAGTCGGACATCGAGCGCGCCCGCCGCCGCGCGGCTTCGCGAAGTTAAGCTACGGATCTATGAATGCAGTTTGATGAAGCGGTCCAGTATCTCCTCGGTCTCGGACATGAGACGTTAACGATCAAGCTCGGCCTCAGAAACACCGAACTCCTTCTCGCAGCTCTCGACAATCCCGAACGCAGTTATTTTGTAGTGCAGATCGCCGGTACGAATGGTAAGGGTTCCACCGCGGCGATGTTGGATTCAATCTGTCGCGCGGCGGGAATTCGCACCGGGCTTTACACGTCGCCGCATCTCGTGTCGATGACTGAGCGGATTCGTATCGCGGGCGCTGACATAACGCCGGAGGATTTTGCGCGACACGCGACCATAGTTCGTACTGTTGCGGAAGATTTGCTTGCGCGCGGTGAGATCGAAACGCTGCCGACGTTCTTCGAACAAGTGACGGCGATCGCGTTGCTTGCGTTTCGTGAAGCCGGTGTGAAGGTTACGATACTCGAAACGGGCCTCGGCGGCCGTCTCGATGCCACGACCGCCGCGAACGCCTCGATCGTCGGGATCACGTCCATCGCGATGGACCACGAGGACTATCTCGGCGACACGCTTGCGTCGATCGCCGCCGAGAAAGCGGCAACTATTCGTCCCGGCGTGACGGCGGTTATCGCCCCGCAGCAACCCGAAGCACTTCGCGTTTTGTTGGAACGATGTGAAGCGGTCGGCGTCCAACCGTCACTCCCAAGAAATACAGATTTTATAAAGGAGATCCGTCTCGGTCTCCGTGGCCGCCACCAGATCGAAAACGCATCTGTGGCAATCCGTGTTGCTAAAGCGTTGGATATTTCAGACGCCGCGATTACTGGTGGGCTGGAGACAGTGAAGCATGCAGGTCGTCTCGAAGTAATTCCCTATAAACCAGAGTTCCTTTTGGATGGTGCACACAACCCAGCCGGCGCCCAAGCTTTGCGCGATTACCTCGACGAATACAAAGACGGCCCACTGACGATCATCTTCGGCGCGATGCGCGACAAAAAGCTCGATCAGCTCGCCGAAATACTTTTCCCTCTCGCTGACATCCTGATCCTCACACGAGTCGACAACCCGCGCGCCGCCACACTCGAAACACTCGCGCCACTCGCGCGACGCTACGCTGGCGGACGCATCATCGAAGCAAGCTCAAGCACCGAAGCCGTCCAGATTGCGATCACCGAAACGCCAAACAATGGTTTGATCTGCGTGACAGGCTCACTCTATCTAATAGGCGAGACGCGCCCGATCATTTTGCAACTAGCGGAACAACAAACTATGTCGCACGAACAATCGCCACACGAAGAACTACCCAAAGCGATCAGCAGCCAAAAGATTTTCGCCGGCCGCGTTTTCAGCGTCACGGTCGACACGGTGCGCGAAGGCGAACTCACGTATCAACGCGAGGTGGTCCACCACGGCGGCAGCGCCGTCATCGTGCCCGTGTTTAACGACGGCACCGTCGCGCTCGTGCGGCAGTATCGTCATCCGGCGGTCCGTTACCTGTTGGAAGTTCCGGCCGGCACTCTCGCGGACGGCGAACGTCCGGACGCCGGCGCCGAGCGCGAGCTGCA
>DASXXL010000287.1:0-8319 GCA_036503085.1 Pyrinomonadaceae bacterium
GTGGCTAAAAACATGCTGCACGTGGCAGGAGGTGCAGTTTGGTTTGCCGCTCGCCGTGCTGTGACAGGCAGCGCAGGTAGTGCGCGGCGTGGTGCGGTCGATGGGATCGAAGGTCAGGTGACAACTGTTGCACGACAAGCGGCCCTCAGCGTTGCCCTTGATCCCAGCCACGACTTTCACTCGCTGATCGTGCAACGCATGAAACTGATTGCTGCGCCACTTCTGCTCTGAATCCGTCGGCAAACGCACCACCGCCAGCTTCCGCAACTCCCACTCCTCGTCATTGATCGATTTCGCGCTCCACTCGCCGTTCACCACCGGATAACCAAACGTGCCGCCGTGCGGAGTGCCGACACGACGACCGTTGTACACATGCGCGTTGCTGTCGTTGTGACAACTCGTACACGACGCAAGCGCCCCTGCCTTCGCGTCAAACTCCAATCCCTGATGCTCGGCATGACAGCTTGCACAACCAATCCCCGCCGCGACGTGCGGCTTGATCACCGTAGCCTTAAACGCTTCGGTGTTGTGACAACCAGCACAGCGCTGGTCCATATTTCCCTTCAACGCGTGACACGTCGTGCACGATCCACTATTCGGCGCGACAGCGATCGCGGGTGTCATGCTCAACTGCGAAATCGCGTGCGCTTTCGCTAACGGTCCAGGCGCGAACGCGTTCGTGTACCAGTAAGTGGCGGCGACCGAGCCCGCCGCAACAAGAATTACGCCCCACGTAAAAAACGCAACCGGCCACCGCGAAATCAAGTCGCTCGTCGGCATCCAGTTGAACTGCGCTTTACCGCTTCGTCTCCCCGCTTTCGGAAGCAGCGGCGACGGTCGCACCATCTTGCCCGCTTCACGAATGCGTTTGTCCCAAAAGATGTCGAGCGCTTTCGTGCCTACAACCGGCGCGGGCCGCGGTTTCTTCGCTTTGCCCTCAACCGGTTTTTCCAGATTGTCTGTGCTAAGTCCCGGATCGCTGACGTCGATCTCTGAAAGCTGCGTGCCGATGCGTAACTCGACGCGAATAATTAGCGCGTGATCAGCGCTGTCAATCTCTAAATGGAATGGTCCAATCTCGATGATGTCGCCGGCGGCAAGCGCTTCGTTATCTTCGACCGGTCTGCCATTGAGAGTCACCGGATTCTTCGGCCGCAGCGAGAAAAGGTAATAGCCGTTCTCAAACTGCTTGATGCCCGCTTGCACGCGCGACACCGAAGGATGATTCAACCGTACCTCACACTCGCTCAGCCTGCCGATCAGCAGTCCTTCACTGATGATCGTGACGGGGTCGATCGTCAGGTCCTGGCGAATAATGATGAACTGGTTATTAACGGGCATTGAAGAAGACGACTTGCACGATATGCACGACCATCAGCGCGAGCATCACCGCGGTTGAGATGACGTGAATCGGAATCCACGAGCGCAGCGATCGATGCAAGAGCAACAACGCATCGACGCGCCGCAAAGTCACCGCGCTTTCAACTGCCGACAGCAACAACTCTCGCTCTTCGTGCGTCGCGAGCCGCGTCGTGCGCGGCTTGAACTCTTCCCGCGCCTGGGCCAACAACGATTTCAACTCTTCGCGCCGCCAAAGCTGTCGCCACAGAAATGCGTGCGACGAAAACCGCGGGTAAACTCGATCGCGAATCTCCTCTTTCAACCAACCCTCGCTTCGTTCGAGAATCGATGCCATTTGTTGTCTCAGCTCTGCCCGGCGCGTTTCGAGATCCTCGACGAGCAACGGCTCGCCTTCGATACGCGTCATGATTCGCGGCGCGACGATGTAAGCGGCGACGCCCAAAACACCGGACACGACCACGAGATCGAAAACGATGTAGAGCAGCGCGGTCAGCAAACCACCGAGACGCGGGCCCGAGTGCAACAAGAGCACGATGCCCGCGACGACACCCGCATAAACGTGGACCAGCATCCAGTAACGCAACGCGCCCGCGCGGCGTCGATAGACCTGTTTGCGTAAGGGATACGTCATCACGACAGCGACGCCGGCGAGACCCGTGAGGCCCGTTAGCCAGCGCATCGTCAGCCACGTGCCGGCGATGACGGCATCCCATCCATAACGCATCAGTCCGAAAACAACCGCAGCCGTAGCAAGCAATGTCAGCAACACGCCCGCGAAGTGCCACGCGCGTGCCGCCGGATCGCGCTTGTGAATGTTGCGCCCGATCGCGTGAGTCTGGTCTCTAAAAACAAAACCCTGCGACGACTTCACCTCGTCGAAATACTCGAGCGGGTTAATGCGCACGAGCGCGCCGGTCGGACAGTTCTCTTCGCACGAATACGCCTTCCGGCGCGCACCGGCAGGATTCAGCGGCGTGTTTTCACAAAGGTTGCACTTGATCGCGACCACGTCATCCGGCGCGCCCGGCGCTACCGGTTCTTCGAGGCGAAAACTAAAAGCACGCCTCAAGCGCGAAACGATTCCGTGGCCGTTCGTTGGCGCGTCGCGCGACACCATCGTGATCGCGTCATACGGACACTGTGTCGCGCAATCAAAACAACCGATGCACGTCTCGCGATCGATGTCCACCTGGCCCAACGGATCGCGAAAGATCGATCCCGTCGGACAGCCAGTCAAACATTCCGGATCCGCACAGTGCAGACAAACTTGCGGCATTAGCGCGTGCTGCAAACGCTTCCTGCCGATGGTCAACGGCCGTTCGATCTGAATCCCGCGGCGCAACAACCGCGACTGCCCGTGCACCTTGTGACACGCGAGCGAACAATTACCGCAACGCACGCATAGATCCATGTCCATCACGAGCACGTTGCTGCCGTCGATGACGCCGGTAGCAATCGCTTGTTCAGCCGACTTCAACGCGTTCACGTCCGCAATCGACTCTAGCGTCAACGGCAACGAATCATCCGCATTCGAGAACCCTGACATCGCGCTGAAAAGCTCATCGCGAAGTTTCGGATCCGCCGAAAACTCGCTCAAAGAAATCTCCAGCACTTCAGTACGTGCCATCAAGCTCGCGCTGTACTGCCACGTCTCCGGCTTCATGATGCCTTCGAGCCCGAGACAATTTCCAGCGCCGAGAAAGTCGACGCCGATGTTATCGTCCATAGCCATCACGACTTCCGGCGACGCTGCATGAAACGGAATCCCGCGCGCGCGCCGAACCCAACCGCTCTTGACGAAGATCGCGCGATCGATGGGCGTGTCTTCCTTGCACAGCACATGGTTCTTGCCATAGACCATGAAGCGCGCGGATTTTTTGAGTTCGTTAACGAGCGGTTCGCTCAACGGCTGGTCGGTAATGCGAGCGAAATCTTCAAGCACGCGCGCGAAGCCGTGCGTACGATAAGTCTCGTCGAGGATCTGACCAAACTTCGGCAGCTTGCGCAGCAGCCGCAACGCCGGCCGCGTGACTTCAAGCACGACCGCGCTTTGCTTCGCGGGTACAGCGACAGTGGCGTTGCGTTCGATGCCGGCGAGCAGCGCCATCTCACCGAAACACGTGCCGGGCTCGAGCACGTTGATCTTTTTGCGCGTCTCGCCGTCAGCAACGTAAACGTCCAACGCGCCTTCAACAGCGATGTAGAACGTGTTTCCGCCCCACTCGCCTTCGCGCATGATCTCTTCGCCTGCGTCGTAAGCAAGCAAGCGAACGTAAGGTCCGACACGTTTACCGTTGCCGTAATCACGCCCTTGCACGATCACTTCGAGATCGCCGGCGTACTTCTGTTTGCCGTTTTGTTCTTCGAAGAGTTCGCTGGTAAGAGCGAGACGCTGGACAGCTTCAACAACTCGACCCCGGTCGGTGATCTCGCGCGGCACGAGGCTGTTTATACTACAGTCGTCGTTCGAGGACTAGAGCTTTGTCAACTGGGACCGCAGGCGTCTCGCCTGCAACGCACGGTAGCGCCCTAATCGCAACCGTGCAGGCGAAACGCCTGCGGTCCCAACCAAACAACGCAACTGTGCTAAACTTTTTCTGAGTCAGGAGAAGAGACGACCGGCCACGATACTAATGCTGCCTGAAAAATTTCATTCGCTTTCACTCGAACAACAAATCGGACAGTTCTTATTCATCGGCCTTCCCGGCACCGACCTCGATCAGGAAACGCGCGACCTGGTCAGCGAAGTTCAACCCGGTGGCGTGATCATTTTCGGCCGCAACGTTGCCGGACCCGAGCAAATACGCACGCTGCTCGACGGCGTCCGCGAGCTCGTGGCGACACCGTTACTCGTCGGCATCGATCAGGAAGGCGGGCTCGTCGATCGCTTGCGCCGCATCTTTACGCCGATGCCGTCCGCGCGCACGATTCGCCAACACGGCGATCTCGCTGCGGCGCGCGCGCTCGGACGCATCACCGGCGAAACGCTGCGCATGCTCGGCTTCAACATCAACTTCGCGCCCGTGATGTCGATCATGACCGACGACCGTGATCTGCTTTCCAACGGTCTTTACTCGCGCTCCTACGGACGTTCGCCCGGCGAAGTGCTCGGTTACACGACTGTGTATCTGCGCGGTCTGCAAGGCACCGGTTGTCTCGGCTGTCTCAAACATTTTCCCGGCATCGGCGCGGGCGAAGTGGATTCACACGAAGAGATGCCGGTGGTCCAACTCTCGCACGACGACCTGATCGCGCAGGACCTCGCGCCGTACATCGAGCTGTTCCAACGCCGCGACGATCGCATTCGTTGCGTGATGGTGAGTCACGGCGGTTTTCCGAATATCGACATCCGCGAAGAAACTACCGGCGGTCTGCTCGAACCTGCGTCGTTGAACTACAACATCGTCACCAAACTGCTGCGCGAGGAACTCGGTTACAAACACCTCGTGATCACGGACGATCTCGAGATGGGCGCAATCATGCGTCACTACGACATCGGCGACGCCGTGGTGAAAGCCACTCTCGCGGGCGAAGACATGCTCCTGATCTGCGCCACGCCGGAAAAAATTCGTCGCGGTCACGAAGCCCTCGTCCAGGCGGCGCGCGACGGCCGCGTGTCGCCGGAACGCATCGGCGAATCCCTGCATCGCATCGCCCGCACTAAGGCGATTATCGACGAACCGATCCCGCTCGATCTCGGTCGTTTCAAAGCTTTGTCAGACGAAGTAGACAGACTCAACAGCAAGCTCAACTACGTCTACGGAGGCACAATCAAGTGAACAGACGCGCCGTTATCCTGCTGGCGATTTTCATCCTCTTCCTGATGATCGCGCCGGCAGCGTGTCGTCGCCGCAACAGCAAGATGTTTGTAATCGCGCTCGGCGACAACATCCGCACAATCGATCCGATTGGTTCGCCTTCGGTCGATGCCGCGAGCGAACGCGTGCGCACGTTGATGTTCAACTCGCTCGTCAAGAAAGACGAGAAGTTCGATTACGTGGGCGAGCTTGCTTCCGATATAAAACGTTCCGACGACGGCCTGACACACACGTTCACGTTGCGTGATGGTGTGAAGTTTCACGACGGCCGCGTGATGACTTCCGCCGACGTGAAGTACACGCTGGACCTGCTCTTGTCCAGTAGCTTCGCGAAGTCGGCGAGTTTTTTTGAAGGCGCGGGCGATCAGAAGCGCAGTTACATCAAGAGCGTCGAAGCGCCGGATCAACGTACCGTGGTGGTGACGTTAACGACGCCGTGGGTTGGTTTGTTGTCGAACCTGGTTCCGGTGCCAATCATTCCGAAAGACAGTTACGAGTCGCAAAAGACTCATCCGCTCGGCACTGGACCATTCAAGTTCGTTAGTTGGGACAACACGCAGCAGATCTGCGACGTGGCAGCTTTTCCTGAGTATTGGGATGGCCCGGCGCAGTTGCAGCAGGTGCGCGTGCGCGTGATTTCGGACATGAACGCGTTGCAGGCGGAGCTACAAGCGGGACGCGTCGACATCGCGCCGATGCCAACGAGTCTTTCGCCTGATGCCGTCAAGCGTTTGGAACAGGATCCGAACCTGCAAGTGCAGGCGTTTCCGGGTTCGAACCTTAATCTGCTGACGCTGAACACAACATCGCCACCACTCAACAACGTCAAGGTGCGCCAGGCAATCGCGTACGCGATCGACCGCCAGTCAATAATTCAGCAACTGCTGCTCGGCTACGGAAAGATTGCGCACTCAATTTTGCCCGAAGCTTCGTGGGCGTATTCCCCCGGAACTGTTTACAACTACGATCCCGCGATGGCGAAGAAGCTCCTCGCTGAAGCGAACTTCCGCCCGGATAAACCGATCGTTTACAAAGTGTCGGGTAGCAGCATCGCCGGACGGCAATACGCCGGCGTGATTCAAAATCAACTGAAGGCAGTCGGCATTCCGGTTGAGATCCAGACCGCCGAAATCAACACGCTTTTCGACGAGCTGCGCCGCGGCAATTTTCAAATTGCTTACGGGCAGTGGGTCGGCGGCATCCAGGATCCGATCTTCTACAAGGACCTCTTCGCGACGTCGGAGATACCGACGCAAACGCGGTCATCGCGCAATCGCAGCCGTTACAGCAATCCCGAGCTCGACGCGCTGATCGATCAGGCGGTGAATACTTACGACCGGCAGAAAGCGCGCGAGTTGTACGTGAAGATTCAGGAGATCGTGAGCCGCGACGTGCCGGTGCTGCCGCTGTGGTATCAATCCAACATCGTGATCGCGCGCAAGAACGTGCAGAACATTCAGGTGAACGCGAGTGGCGATTGGTACTTCGTGAAGAACCTCAGCCGCAAGGATACTGATTAAGCGGTAAAGAATTTCTTCTCTGTGCCTCTGTGTCCCTGTGGTTTCTATTTACCACAGAGGCACAGAGACACAGAGAAGAGTTAGTCAGGAAAAGCTGGTTCTTGAGCAACTCTCTGCGCCTGCTGTAAATGACGCCGCTCGTGAGTGACGATGATGCGGTAAGCGTCCATCAGGCTGTAAGCCACAAACGAAAGCGCCGGCGACGTGATCACGATCTTTTCCAGATCGAGATGGCTCGTCGACTTCATGCCCTCAATCAACTGTCCCTGCTGTGTCACGAAGTCGTCGATTACACTCGCAGTGATGTCGCTCTGCGCCGGTTCGAATTTTTTCGGCGCTTTTATCTTGCGAGTAGAGGCCGGGTCCAGCGATTTGATCAGCAGCCTTCCCGCCAGACCCGGCAACACGGGGAGACGCGTCCAAAACGTGTTCTGCTTCTTCCCGTCCCGCACGCTTTCCATGATCGGAAAATAACCCTGGTTCGACGTCATCAGGTGGTCGAAGCATTGCGCAATGCTCCAACGCTCTGCTGAAGGTTTCCAGTTGAGTTGTGACGGAGACAAGGCACCAAACGAAGCGTGCGCATCGTCGGCAATCTGTTTCGCGTCTTTTATTACAACGTCCAGCTCGCTCATTACTGAATGGCCGTTCCTGTTTGAATTATCGACCGCACACCAGCGAAACCGACTACCGTTAACTTCACGTCAGCGTCTTTCCACGCTTGCTGAAATTCCTTTGTCACCTGCTGCGCGTCACGTGACTTACCCTGCGCTTTCAAACTTTCGGCGAGACCAAACAACGCGCGGCCGTTGCCGTGATGATGCCGCAATTCCTCGCGAAACACCTTCTCCGCGCCCGCAGCATCACCTGAACTGAGCAACAACGCGCCGAGCACTTCGCGAACCGGCAAGTCCCAATCCAACGGTTCGTTGTAATACATTGCATCTTCCGCCGCGGCCGCTTTGTTCAAAAGATCAAACGCTGCCTGCTTGCCGCCACGGGCAAACGCAAGTTTTCCCTCCAGCGTCAACTCAGCAATCTGCAAAACAGCGTGGGCCGTGTTGTTCCCCCACGGCGCATCCGCCGGAGCCGCTTTCGCAATCGAGTCTAACGCCCAGTACTCGCCAACAGCATTCTCGAGTTGGTTCGTCGCCACATACGCACTGCCGCGCGCGAAGTGCCAGTACGCCGTCGTCATCTTCAACGCCTCGTCAGGCTTCGGCTCTTTCAGAATGTCGTCCCAACGTCCAAAGCGAACCAGCGAGATGAGCGGATACGGCCGAAACGCCTCGAGCATCGGCATCGCTTTCAGATTCGGCGCCACACTCGCCTCGAGCTCGCGCGCCGCCTTGATCGAATCCGCGTAACGCCCTTTGTGCGCGCTCGCAGACGCGAGAAAGTGAATGTTGTGGTTGTAGTACATCAACGGATAAAGGCCCTGCGCGCCTGTCTGCGTAATGTACTCGCGGTCCACCGCAATCGCATCGACATTCGCCTGCGCTGCTTTGCTGTAATCTCCGGTGCGGATGTAGATGTGCGACGGCATGTGGACCAGGTGGCCCGCCTTCGGCGCGACTTTGCCGAGCCGTTCGGCGCTCGGCAATGCGCGATCAGCGCTC
>DASXXL010000288.1:0-4168 GCA_036503085.1 Pyrinomonadaceae bacterium
CAACTGACTGCTTGCTCTCGAGACTTGCTGTTTCGGTCTAAAGCTACTCCCACATCCGAAACACGAATCTTTCGAGTGGTTGATACCTCGAACTCAATTGCCAAAGCTATAGTGGATGGCGCGCATCATATGCCTGCATGAGAAGGCTGTCAACGCGGAGAATTGCCACACAAAACAGTATGTGAAATGACGTTCGAAGTAAGCCGGGCAAACTTTGAATTGGAGATTACGAATGAGGTTTTCAGTCGGTTTGCAACGATCTGAGATGCTGAAGAAATGCACTGACGTCAATCTCATCACCATACAACCGCTCGCACAAACGCGCTTTGATTTCTATGTCAGTGAGGCCTTCTGGAAAGGAAGCCAGCACCATTGCCTTCGCAACGTCGAACATTCGACTTCCCATGAGCACGCGCTCCATCAACCTTGAGCGCACAAGCTCCGCAATCTTAGGATGAGTATCATCCACGTCTTCGCGTAACCTCAGTGCCAGGTATTTTGTCGAGCGCAGCATTGCGTGATATATTACGACCAATGCGGATTCCGCAGGTGGACGGCCCGTGAGGGCCGGCGTGAGGAAGGCTCCGAAAGGAGTCTTTTTCATTTATAGACACTTATAACCGTATCCTTCGATCTCGCCGTTGCATTCATTACAATTGAATTTCCGCCGAGCTGCCTCGTAGATCTTCTTTCCAAAGACATCGCCCGGGTCGTGTATTAATCCTTTCTGAAGCAGCACAGCTTGCCTTACAGGGTACGCGAGAATATCAGCCAATTGTAAGCCAGCGATGTTGGCACTTTTTGGTCGTATCTTGAGGTCTTTACTCGTCAAGCCACGTTGGAACTTCTCACGGCTGAAATGTTGAGTGCCGCTTTCATAGGCGCGACGGTACGCTTGCTTGAGCTGCAGGTCCTCTTCGCCTCCCCTAGACTCAGCCATTACGTCGCCTACAACGTTTTTATAGACCAACCATCCGGCATAACGCTCAAGCATCGCGGCCAGACAATAATGATATGGATGGAATGGATCGACGTATTGTTCTTGATGTAATTTTTGTCGAGCAGTACACAAGTCATCTTGAAACGCGCCTCCTCAATTAGTTTCAGCAGGCCATTGTCAAAAGCGTTTCGCTTGTCGTTGTCGCGAAGAATTCCAAACGGGCCGCGGCGATTCAATATATCGCTGCGGTGAAGAATTACCGGATTATCAGGACGCTCTCCAAAGAGGTTGTCCCTGAATCTCTCAAGTTCACGAGCAAATAATAAATAATCGTCAGATTGTCGAAACCAAACACCCAGTAACGCTAAGTAACGATGACCGACATTGTCGAGCTTGTTATAGGTGTGATCGCCTGACTCATCAATATACAGTCGATAACGCAGTGCCGGTTGAGTTGTTCGGGATGTAGTAGGCATAGTGGTGATTTAGATCAGTATAGTCGAGTTCCATCATGTATGCTCTTGACCATAAGCTTAAGTCGCTTGAAATTGACCACGGTTGTGTCAGACTAAATATATTCAGTTAAGCTCACACTAGTTTGAAACTGACAACTCTAAGCGGGCGGGGAGTCGCCACGGGAGGTAGACGAGTACTTCAGTTCTGGCCTTTTACTCTGAACCAGTCCCCCTTGCCGTCGTTGGTTCTGAGGAGGCGTAGCATTTCGCTTAGCGTGAAGGGGCGGGCGCCGCGGCGGCCGAAGACGGAGATTTGATTGCCGCTTTCGTCGACGGCGCGGTCGCGATCGAGGGGTTTGGAGATGGCGAGCGCGGAGCCACGGGTTTTGAAGGTCGCGATTAGCTCGGGGCGTGGGCGCGGGCTGAAGCCCGCATATTCGGGCATCGTTTCGGGTGAGGTGAGTTGCAGGATGCGCAGGCCGTTCTTTCCGTCGGCAACGTAGGCGAAGAGACTCGCGTTAGTCATCGCGATCTTCACCTGATGCACGTCGTTCAGTTGTCCGCCCGCGTTGAATGTTTGGTCCAGGCGCGGATGTTCCGGTTGTTCGACGTCGACGATTGCGATCCCGTCTCTACCGTTCGCGACGTAAGCATAAGTGCGTGCGACGTAAACATCGTGTGCATCGGCGAGTGGAACGAAGGCGCCGTCAATAAGGCGAGCCTGTTCGGGCACGGTTACGTCGATGACTTTCACACCTTCGGTGTCGACGACGAAGGCGTATCGGAACTGGATCGCGACTGAGCGGGGTTGTTTCAATGGGATTTGGCGGGTGATGCGTGGCGCCAGTGGATCGTTGATATCGATAACAACAAGGGCGCGATCTGTTGTCAGGTAAGCATAGGTGCCTGCGATCGTGATGTTATTCGCGCCAGTCAAAGCACCGCCGGGATTGAACGCTGGTCCAGCGCGTTTCAGATAGTTATTCAACGGATCGCCGTCCAACAAAGTCGCGGCGTTCACGACGATCAGACCTTCATACTTATCGGCCACATACAAATACCCATACAGCGGATGAATCGGTTTCTCCTCATTCCCCGCGCGACGCGTGCGCGCGGGATCGACCGCGAGCGTCGTCGGCGCGGCCACCGCGGTTGCATACTTCGTCTTCACCCAAAACTTCTGCCCAAACCGCGACACCGGCGCGGTCGTGATTCGCTCCGAAAAACCCTTCTGATCGATCTGCGCCACGTCGTAAACACGCAACCCGCCCTCGCCGGCCGCGACGTACGCATACTCACCGCGCAACTGCACCTGCAACACACGCGGATTCCCTTTGTGCTCGTAAAACGTCTTCAACTCGCGCCCGCCCCGCACGAACTGCTCGTAATTCGACGGGTACGCAATCTTCTGCAACGTACTCCCCAACACCGCCTGCGGCTCGCTCTGCTCGGTCGCAACCACGACCTCCAACGCATCATCAGCCGCAACGTAAACATATCGCCCCATGAAGTTCACGAAGTTCGTACCCTGCAACAACAACTGCGCCAGCCACGCGTTGTTGTCATTCTTTTCCGACACGTGACAATCGCTGCAACCCTTCGTCTCCTTCGCGCGCACGGTATGCGGCACGTGCGTGTTGAAGGTCTGACCCGCAAAACCTTCCGCCGAGATCGTCTGCTGTTGCGAGTAGATCCACTCGCGATTCTGATTTTGCGAACTCACGAGAATTGCAGACGACGAACGCACCGGCGCGACGCGATTTCCCGTCACCGTGCCGTCGCGGCCCAACATGAAAACGTCATCGCGCAGCACCTGAAAGTTGTACTGCGTGTAGTTGCGCGAATCACCGCCTTCGTTGTGCCGGTTCGGCATCTTGCGATTCGCCTGCATCGAGAGGTGACAACCAAAACAGCTCGTCATCCACGACGAATGACACGACACGCAGGTCATGTCGCTGTCGCGATGGGCCAACTCATTCGTGTTAGCGGGCACGTCGCCCCAGGTTTTGTTGTCTTTGCGAATCGTCTTCGCATAGCGCGACTTCTCATTAAAATCGCGCGCGCCCGGCGTGATCGTGTCGAGCGTCTGCGGCACACGCCACCAACGCCCGGGCACGACCATCGAGTTCTGCATGATATCGCCCGCTTTGAGATCGACGTCGCGGCCGTTCTCGTCTTTGCGTTTGCGATCGCGCGTCACGCGCTGGAAGAGCGGGATTCGCGTTCCTTCCGCATCGCGCACGCGAATGCGTGTCAGGTCCTGACCAACCAAAGGCTGGTTCTGTGACTTGCGACGCTCGGCCACTGCGCCAGATACAACAGCAGCCGCTGGACCAGACGTAAAGAGCGTTGCCTTTTGCCTAATCGACCCGTGGCAATCTTCGCACGTGATCTCGATCGCGGCGCGCGGCTCGTTGTAGAGATTGCCGTCGCCGTGGGAGTCCTGACGAAAGTGACAATCGACGCAATGCATCCCGCGCTCTAGATGAATGTCGTCAAGATGCACCGCCTTGCTGAACTTCGCCGGATCGTCGGGCGCGATGATGTTGTCTTCGGCGTCGAGCAGATTGCCCTTGCGATCGCGCTTGTAAACTTTGCGAAACAGCCAACCGTGCCCGTGCGAATCCGCAAACTGCACGTTGCGCAAGAGCGCGTTGAACTCTGGTGTGCCCGTGTCTTTCAGAAAATCGAGATTGGACCACAAGCCACGCAGACTCGCTGCCTCCGGATTGCGATTCAGTTTCTCCTGCTCTTCAGCCTGACTCGGATCGTG
>DASXXL010000289.1:0-2473 GCA_036503085.1 Pyrinomonadaceae bacterium
GCTCTAAATTGGCAATCGGCAATTGGCAATCGGCAATGACTACCAACAAACTCAGCGAGCGCGTCAGCAGTGGTGATCCGGCAGCGGTCGCACGCGCCATCTCAAAGATCGAAGACGGTTCGAATGATTCCGCCGCGTTGATGAAAGATATCTACGCGAGCTCACGCGGCGCGTTAGTGATTGGCATTACGGGTTCTCCCGGCGCCGGAAAATCTTCACTCGTCGATAAACTCGCGCTGCTTTATCGCCAACGTGGCGAGCGCGTCGGTATCGTCGCGGTTGACCCGTCCAGCCCGTTTTCCGGCGGCGCTATTCTCGGCGATCGCATTCGCATGCAGACGCTCGGGCTCGACGAGGGCGTCTTTATTCGGTCGATGGCCACACGCGGTAATCTTGGCGGCCTCGCGCGCGCAACCGTCGACGCCGTTGCGATACTCGACGCGGCGGGTTACGCCCGCGTGATTGTAGAGACGGTCGGCGTCGGACAGGACGAAGTCGAGATCGTCAAAGCCGCGGACGTTTCGATCGTGGTGCTCGTGCCCGGCATGGGCGACGACATCCAGGCCATCAAAGCCGGCATCATGGAGATCGGCGACGTCTTCGTGATCAATAAAGCCGACCGCGAAGGCGTTTACGCGACGGAAAAGGAACTGGAAGCGCTGCTCTCGTTGACTTCGCGGAACGACGGCTGGGACCCGCCGATCGTGAAGACGGTCGCGACGGAGAACCAGGGCGTCGAGGCGCTCGCCGAGGCGATTGATCGTTTTCGGCAAACACAGTTGAGCGTCGTTGCGAGCAGCGAACGCCGCCGCGCGATTGCCCGCTGGCGTATTGTCGAATTACTACGCGAGCGACTCCTGGCGCGGGTTTTGGCATCAGAATCCTCGGTTGCTATGCTTGAACGGCTCGCGGATGAAGTTGCAACCCGTCGCCGCGACCCGTATTCTGCGGTTGAGGAACTCATTAACTCGGATAAATGAAGGTCGATCACATCGGAATAGCCACGCCCACCATTGCAGAGGGGCTCGCCATCTGGCGCGACGCTCTCGGGCTCGAACCGGACGCGACTGAAGAAGTCGCGGAGCAGGGCGTCAGGGTTTGCATGTTGCCGGTCGGCGACACGCACGTCGAACTGCTCGAGCCGCTGAGCGCCGAATCGGCGGTGGGAAAATTTTTGAGTAAACGCGGCCCGGGAATTCATCACATCGCCATTGAGGTGCGCGACATCAAAGCGTCGCTCGCGGAGTTGAAACAGAAAGGCGCACGGCTGATCGACGAAACACCACGCGTGGGCGCACGCGGATGTTTGGTTGCTTTCGTTCACCCGTCGTCTACGAACGGAGTGTTGCTCGAGCTCGTGCAGCATCAATAGTTAGGAAAGGAAATACTTTGAATTCGACAAAGAAGGCTGTCATCGCCGCCGTTATCGGAATACTTTTTTCCGCCGGTTTGATCTTCTGGCAGGTCAAGGCCCACCGGCTTGGACCAGTTGAGCTGACTGCGGAAGACATGACGCTCCTCGCCGAGGACCAGTCGCCGCAGTTGCGCGCGCGTTTGGCCAGCGACGAACAGGCGCGCAAGGACTTCGCGAAGGGCGTGCGCCAGCTTCTGGCGGTGGCCGAAGAAGGCGAGGCTCACGGCGTCGGCAGCGACCCCGAGATGAAGCGGCAGTTGGAGTTTCAGCGCGCCAACGTACTCGCGCAGTTCTATTTTCAAAATCTTGGTGAAAACGGGCCAAACATCACCGACCAGGAAGTCGCAGACTATTTCAAACAGCCGATAAATCAGCAGCGGTTCGACAACCTTGTGGCTGATGCGAAGAAGCAGGATCCGCAGTTTGAAGCGCAGGCGCAGTCGAAGGAACAACTCGACGCGTTGAAACAGCGCGTGGGCCGCGTCTTCCTTGCCGAACAGAAAGCCGTGGCGCAGGGCCTGGATAAAAAGCCGGATGTCCGCTTGCAGTTAGTGCTGCAGCACGCGCGCGCCGTGGCGGCGAAATATGCGACCGACATCAAGCTGCAGGACCAGATGAAGGCCAGTGACGACGAAGTCACCCAGTATCTCGCCGCGCATCCCGAAATGGATACGGACAAGGTACAGCGCGCGAAGGCCGAGGAAGTGTTGAAGCGCGTGCGGGCGGGCGAAGATTTCGCGAAGCTCGCACAAGAGTTTTCGACCGATCCTGGTTCCAAAGACAAGGGCGGCGACCTCGGTTGGTTCGGTACCGGGCAGATGATTCCGGAGTTTGAAAAAGCCGCGTTCGCGTTGAAGCCGGGTGAAATCAGCGACGTGGTGCAGAGCCAATACGGCTTCCACATCATCAAGGTCGAAGAGCGCAAGACGGAAACAAAAGACGGCAAGCCGCAGGAGATGGTGCACGCGCGCCACATTCTGTTTAGCGAACCGGGCGATAGTCCGTTTGGCCCACCGCAAAACTCGCGCAGCAAAGCGAAAGCCGCGCTCGAGAAGGAAA
>DASXXL010000290.1:0-2579 GCA_036503085.1 Pyrinomonadaceae bacterium
CGCCCGCCAGGGCCGACGAGATCACAAATGCCATCACTTTGTAGCGCGTCGTGTTCACGCCCATTGCTTCGGCGGCAAGCTCGTCGTCGCGGATCGAGATTAGCGCACGGCCAAACGCGGAGTTGACGATGTTGTAGACGATCACAACCGTCAAAATCGCAATCAGAAAAATCCAGAAGAAGCTCTTGACGATAGGTATTCCGGAGTAACCACGGGCGCCGCCGATCGCGTCGATGTTGTTGAGAAAGACAACGATGATCTGGCCGAAGCCGAGCGTGACGATTGCGAGATAGTCACCGCGCAGACGTAAAGACGGGATGCCGACGGCGAGCCCCGCCAGACCGGCGAAGAACGCACCGATTAAGGTGGCGAGCGTCAGCGCGATGACCCAGCCGAGCTTGCCGCCGCCGAGCGCGTTCGCGAGATTGACGCCATAGTTAACGGAGAAATACGCGGACGAGTACGCGCCGATGGCCATGAATCCTGCATGTCCGATCGAGAACTGTCCGGTGAAACCGTTGATTAGATTGAGTGAAACTGCGAGCGTGATCGCGATGCCACAGAGCATCAGGATGCGCACGAAGTAAGGGCTGAGCATTCGTCCCTGAAAAACGAAATCGAGTCCGATGAGGACGGCAATGACGATCAGGGCGATGATGAGATTACGCAGTAACCGGGGCACTCTTCTTCGTCGTCCTTAAACTTTCTCCTGCGCGACCGTACCAAGAAGTCCGGACGGTCGAAACAGCAATATCAAGATGAGTATGGCAAAGGCGACGGCGTCTTTGTAGGTCGGCGACAGGTAACCGACGACCATTGTTTCCGTGATGCCGATGAGCAGGCCGCCGAGCATCGCGCCGGGAATGTTGCCGATGCCGCCGAGCACCGCGGCGATAAACGCCTTGAGGCCAATAATAATCCCCATCAAGGGATCGATACGCGGAATGCGAATCGCAACAAGCACTCCCGCAGCGGCTGCGAGGGCCGAACCGAGCGCAAACGTGAAAGCGATGATGCGGTCGGCGTTGATGCCCATCAACTTCGCCGATTGCAGGTTGAACGAAACCGCTCGCATTGCTCGTCCGGTCTTCGTGCGATAAACGATTAGTTGCAACGCAATCATCAACACGAGCGCGATCACCAGCACGACGACGTCGGCACTGTTGATGCTCGCGCCTTCGAAAAGATTGATGTTGTGTTTGGTGAAGAGCTCGGGAAAGAACTTTGGTTCCGCGCCGAAGACGACCTGACCGCCGTTTTCGAGTAACAACGAAACACCGATCGCGGTGATCAGCGCGGTGAGTCGTGAATACTTCCGCACGGGACGATAAGCAAGTCGCTCGATCAGCACGCCGATCGCGGCGCAGATCGCCATCGAAAGCAACATCACGTCGAGTGCGGTGATCAGCGAAGGCTGCATGACGCCGCCGCCGAGCAGACCACGCGCAACCACACTGTCCGCGCCTAATCCGATCGCCTGTGCGCCGCGCACGCCGAGGCCGTTGGCCAGATAAAAGCCCATGAACGCGCCCACCATGTAGACGTCGCCATGGGCAAAGTTAATTAGCTTCAGTACCCCGTAAACCATCGTGTACCCGAGCGCAATCAGCGAATAGATTGCGCCCAGCGAGATACCGTTGATTAATTGTTGGACAAACGTACTCATACGTGTGATTCGCTAGCTCGATCGATGGGACCGCAGGCGTCTCGCCTGCAATGTTCGCAAGCCGCTCCTGGCGACGATAGCAGGCGAGACGCCTGCGGTCCCAGCAACGGCCTTGGTGGAAGTGCTGATAGCGATCACTGGGTCGCGGTCTTGGCCGGCACCGGCGCCGCTGGTGCTGCCGGCGCGGAGTTGGCGGCCGAAGTGGGTGCTGCGCCTTCGACATTGACGTGTTCCTTCACCGCATACACGCCGCCGTCCTTGATCTCGATCATCACGATCGGCTTCACTGCGTCGCGATTCTGATTGAAGGTTACGGTACCGGTCACGCCGGGATAGTCTTTGGTGGCCGCAAGTGCGTCGCGAATGTCCGGTCCGTTGAGTGACTTGGAACGCTTGATCGCGTCGAACATGATATGCGCGGCATCGTAAGCGGTCGCTGCGAGCGCGTCGGGCAAGCTGCCGTAACGCGACTTGTAGTCGTTAACAAACTTCTGCACTTTCGGATCGGTGTCGTAAGGCGAGTAGTGGTTGGTGAAATAAGAGCCGTTCAAAGCCGCGCCGCCGATGGCGTAGAGCTGAGTTGAGTCCCAACCGTCGCCGCCGATGAGCGGCACCGTGATGCCCTTGTCGCGCGCCTGCTTCGCGATCAAACCGACGTCGTTGTAGTAACCGGGAACAAAAATCACTTCGGGATTCGCGCCTTTGAGCGAAGTCAACTGCGCGTTGAAATCCTGATCGCCTTCCTGATACGACTGCACGGCAACGATCTTGCCGCCCATTTTGGTAAACGTTTCGTTGATTACTTTTTCCAGCCCGGTCGAATAATCGTTCTTGCGGTCAACCATGATCGCCGCGGTCTTGGCGCCCAGCGACTTCGCCGCAAACTGCGCGATCGCAGCGCCCTGCACGGGAT
>DASXXL010000291.1:0-5601 GCA_036503085.1 Pyrinomonadaceae bacterium
ACCGTGTACAAACCCTCGCGCGACCTGAACTGGCTCAGCGACACAAACACCGGCAACTCGGGATTGGCTTCCGCCGCCGCGAAGCCGCTCAACAGTTTCTTATCAGCCGGCGACAACAGCATGATCTCTTCGGGCGGAATCGCGTAATAACCGTTGCGCGAAATGATCTGCGCATCAGGCCGGCGCACTTCAATTTTTATCTTGCGAAACGTGCCGTCGAAGTTTTGGTTGGTGCTGCGATACGCAAGCGTGTAGCGCGCGTGAATCTCTTCGTCGATTCGCTCGAGTCCCAGGCTGATGTCGTTGCTGCCCTTGAAAAATTTGCCGCCGGTGTCGCCCGAGATGCGATAGAGAATGTCGTACTCGCGGCTCTGTCCTTCCTGCCGCACGTTATCGAATACCGTTTCGCCACCGACAGCACGAATGCGCTGCTCCTGACTCGTCGCGCCGGACACTCCGGCCAGCGGCGACGACGGCACGAGCGAACCCGATGCGGGCGCGCCCGCGCGCAGACCGGCGGAGTCGATGATGTAGATGGCGACGTTCGCGCGGTTCGCGATGTCGATCGTGCTTTGTATTTGCCAGTCGAGCACGGCCGGCGTGACCCAGCCTTGCGAGAACAGGACAAGCGTTTTCTTTCCGGGGATCGGCCGCAAGCCTTCGGCGATCGCCGCGAGCGCGGCGAGGATCGGACGCGCCTGTTGCAGACTCAACGCCGTGCGCAACTGGATGAACTGTGCCAACACGCGTTCGGCGATCATTCTCTTCGCCGCTTCGGAGCCGCCCGCCGGCGACGTGATCGCTCCCGGACCGGGACCTGCTAACTGTTCGCGACGCGCGTCGATGTTGCCGGCGATGTCTTTCGCTTCGAAAGTTTTTGACGACGCGTTAACGCCGGCGTTTTCGAGGGCGGCGATGAGTTTGGCTTTGTCCTGTGTGAATGGTTGCAACATCTGCAAGCCGTTCGTGACGGAAAGCAGTGCGACCACGTCGTTATCGGTGATCTGTTCGCGAATGTACTTGAGCGTGCCTTCGCGCACTTGCTTGAGATTCGTGATGTCGGTGGTTTGCGAATCGATGACGAGTGCGACGTAGTTTCGCGGCATGCCGGACGGCACGGTTGTCGTTGTTGCTTCGGCTGCCGTTGTCGTTGCAGCAGTCTTTACTTCGTTGCGCATCAGCGGCGCATCGAAAAATTCGATCTTCTGCGCCACGCCGTTTTCGACGATCGTGAAGTCTTCCGGTTTCAGATCGGAAATGTACTTGCCTTTCTTGTCCTTCACGATCACGTCGATGTTGACGAGATTCGATTTGACCTTTACGACGTCTTCCTCCTGCTGCGCGAACGCCACGGATGAACACGCAAGCACGAAGAGAATAAGCAGAGCGAAGTACTTCATGATTCTTAGCCTCTGCCGACTCCGAGCGCGTCGGCCACGCGATTGATGTAGTTGAACCACGACGCGATCAACGTAATCTGAAGAATGCCTTTGTCGTCGAAACCCACCGCGCGCAGACGATCGTGATCCTTCGGCGAGATCCGCGTCGCGTCGCGCGTGAGCTGCACGACGTAATCGAGCATCACTTTCTCCTGCTCTGTGATTGGCGCTTCGCGGTAGTCATCTTCCAACGCCGCCACCAACTCCTGGTCCAAAGTCACTCGACGCAGAAACTCTGCGTGCGACTCGATTCAATAATGACACCGGTTCGTAACGGAGACGACTGTTGTGATCATCTCGTGCTGCCGCCGCGACAAAGGCAGTTCGGGCGACATCAGCGAGCCGAAGGTTGCGAAGGCGTGATAGAGCGCCTGCGGAATCAGGCTGTGCGACGCAACGATGCCCGCGGTTTCGCCGTCGGCGGTCGGATGCACCGGCGTCGCATATTCGATCGGGTAGAGTTCGCGTTGCGACTCCATCGCTTTGCGCACCTCTTGGTCTTCGCTTGGCAAGACAGTTTTAATCCAGGTCATAACTTGCTCTTCCTTTATTCATTAACTCTTTACGACGAAACACAAAGTAGTAGAACGGCAGGCCCAGCAGCACTACCACCACACCGAGAAACGCCTGTTTCGGATTGCTGCCGGCGAGCAACACCAGCAACAGAGTTATCAACACCAGAAAGACGATCGGCGTCAGCGGATAGCCCGGCGTCAGGTAACCGACTTCGGGTTGTGTGCCGCGGCGCAGCTTGAATAGCGCGACGATTGTAAGCGCAACGAACACGATCACGACAAACACAAAATAGGAAATGATGTCGTTGAACGTGCCGGCCAGCACGAGCACCGACGCGAGCGTCGCTTGCAGCGCGATGGCAACTGCGGGCGTTTCGAAGCGCGGATGAATCGCCGCGACTTGCGGAATGAACAAACCGTCGCGCGCCATCGCGAAGTAAACGCGTGGCGCTGACATCACCACGGCTGCGAGACTTCCCAGCACCGCGATCACGACGATCAACGAGAACACAGTTCCGCCCGCGCGTCCGAACAGCACCTCGCCGGCTTGCGCTGCGAACGTTTCGCCTGACGTGACGTGTTCGAGTGGAACCAGATACACAAACACGAGGCTTGTCAGAATGTAAACGGTTGTTACGGTGATGACGCCGAGCGTCAATGCTTTCGGCAAGGTGCGCGCGGGATCTTTTACTTCGCCGGCGAGTTTGCCGAGGTCCCACCAACCCGCGAAAGAAAAGAACGCGCCGACGAGTCCGCCCGCAAGGGCGCCGAGCAGTGACGGCGAATTTGGGTGGCGGGTTACGAATGGCGTGAAGTTGGACCAGTCGCCGAGTTGAAAACCGATGGCCCAAAGGATCACGAACGCGAGCAGACCGAGTTTGAGAAACATCAACACGCGCACGAACCACGCGCCGAGTCGTACGCCCCGAATGTTGATGAGCGCAATCATGATGATGGTGGCGATGGCGAGAAGTTTCGTGCCCGAGGGAGTTAGATGAACGATGTAGCCGGCGTAAGTTGCGAGTCCGACGGCGAGTGCGGCCGTGAGACCCGGGTCCATCACGAGAAACGCCATCCAGCCGTACATGAAAGCGAGCGCTGGTCCATACCCCTCGCGCAGGTAGACGTAGCCGCCACCGGCCTCTGGATAACGCGCGGCGAGTTCGCCGTAACAGAGCGCGCCACAGAGCGCCATTGCGCCCATCGCGAGCCAAACGACAAGCAGCCACATGGGCGAGCCGAGTTGTTTAGCCATCCCCGCGGGCGTCAGAAAAATGCCGACGGCAATCACCTCACCAACAATGAGCGCCGCCGCCGTCCGCAACCCGATTTGTCGTTTCAATTCAGCCACAGTCTTAGAACGTAACGCGGGCGGCGAATTGGAAGGCGCGGGGGCCGCCGGAGCCGAAGACGCCGCCGGCCGTCGACACCGGCTGCCCAAAACTCGACGAGCGACGCGACGCCGGATTGCCAGGATCGGTGCTGTCGGGAACCAACACGTTGCTGAACCCTGAATAGTTCACGTTCGAAACGCCCAACACGTTCGTCACGTTGAAGAGATTGAACACCTCCGCGATCGGCTCAATCGTAAACCGCTCCCCAACCTTGAAAACTTTCGACACCCGCAAATCCAGCGACGAAAAATTATCACCCAACTTCAGATCGTCGCGCACGAGCGGCAACAACACGCGCGGCTTGAAACCCGTGCTCGGATCCGCGTTCGGACAAAGCGAACCACCCGCCGCATTAATCTGCGTCAACGCCGCATTCAACTCCGCGCCCGTACGAAACTGCCGCGCGCCCGCATTACGCTGCAACTCGCAAACTCGCGAACTCCCATCGGGCAGCAAAATATCAATCGGAACAGAAGAAGCAAGCGTCAGAATCGGCGCGATATGAATCCCTTTCGGCAACTGAAACACACCCGAGAAACTGAACCGGTGCCGCTGATCGTTCGGCGTTGGTCCATACTCGCGCCGCAGGTCGTTCGAATCGATCGGCCCGTTCGAAAACGGAATTTGATCGTCATTAGCGTAATTGAACGACCGCGACAACGTGTAAGACGCGCGCAACTGATGCCGGTGCGCAAAGCGCTTCTCAACACTGACGAGCAGCCCATCGTACTTCGTGCGCACGCTCGATTCGAGGTTCTTCACGAGGTCCGGCCCGCCGACAACCGGATTGAAAGGCACCGTGCCAACGACGCGGCCGATGATGAAGTCTGTCCCGATGTTGCGCACGTAATCGGCGCGTACGACGTAATCACGCCCGAGCTCGCGCTGCACGCCGACGTTCATCTGCTGGACCATCGGGTTTTGCAGATCGTTGTCGATGATGTTGATGCCGCCTGCGCCCGCGCCCGGCAACACAAAACCCGTAAACGGATTCGCGAGCGTCGGCGCGGGTGGCGGAAACGTACCGTTGACCGGATCGAACAGAAACTGCGGCGGAATAAAGAACAGATTCCCGGCCCGCACTTCAATCGGCAGCGCACGCCCGTCGAGCCCGCGTTCGAGCGTTTGAATCTCGAGTGTCACGCGGTCGTAATAAATACCGTAACCACCGTGAATGCTCGTGCGCCCGTCAGCGGTGGAAAAGTTAAACCCGACACGTGGCGCGAAGTTGTTCTTGTCGCGCGTTCGCGTGCCGTGCAGAAACGGCAGAATCAACGGGTTCAACTCATCAACACGGCTCACGTTCTTCACATCAGTGTCGACCTCATAACGTAAGCCGAGATTCAAAGTAAACTGCCGATGCACGCGCCAATCGTCCTGCACGAAGCCTGCGAGATACGTGTTGTCAGCATTCGGCAAGAGGAGCGAGCGATCCGGTACGCCGCTGCGCAGCGTCACTGCAAACAGCAGATCGTTATCATCGACGCGCCCGTCGTGATTGCGATCGAAATCCGGAAAGTCTTCGATGAATTCGATGCGCCCCTGCTGAAACACTTTCAGATCTTCATCCGACTCAACGCGCTGCACTTCACCGCCAACATAGAACGTGTGATTACCGCGAATCATCGTGTACGTGTCACTGAACTGCAGCCGCCGCTGCTTCGTCTGCTGCGGCACGCGGAACGACGCGCCGTCCTGCAAACTCGGAAACGTGAGCTGCGGTCCCGGCGCAACAGGCAGCGTGTCGTTGAGGAAGGCGCCGAAACTGAAACTGAAGTTATTGAGGTCACGCGGCGAGAAGACGTGCGAGTAATTCGCGAGCAATGAGTTGGTCCGGTTGAGACTCGATTGTCTTTGCGACGCCGAACCGATCGCGCGAGCGAGTGTGCTGGCGGTGATGCCGTTCTCGCGTTGAAACGAGTAACGGAAGTTCAACTGATCATTCGTGCTCGGCGCGAAATCAAGCCGCTCCGTACTCAGAAAGTCATCTAACGGCGACGCCGCAAAGCCACGCCTGATCGAACGCGTCGCGAGATCTCGCGCACCGACGAGCACCACGCCGTCCTGGTTGCGATACTCAAACGAACCGAAGAACCACGCGCGGTCCTTCTTAATTGGTCCACCGAGCGCGAACGCATACTGTTCGCGATCGAATGGCGGCGTCTCGCTGAAACTCCGATCGAAAGTTGCGGGCAAACCCTGCAACGCGCGATCGCGAAAATAGACCGAGCCGCTGCCGTGCAGCTCATTAGT
>DASXXL010000292.1:0-8257 GCA_036503085.1 Pyrinomonadaceae bacterium
ATGCGGCGCAGAAGGACGAACCGTTGTTGGGCCATTTACAGCGAGTGGCGGCGAGAGTGGCGAATGATGAAGGCCATGGTGAGACTGGTTATCGCACTGTGATCAATACGGGCGCCGGCGCCGGCCAATCAGTGTTTCACTTGCACGTCCACGTCCTCGCCGGCCGTACCTTCAACTGGCCTCCGGGGTGATTTGGCTTCTATCTGTGTTCCCCGGCCGCACGTTAGCGATCTCTACGCTTTCGGCGCGACCGCCCGCACAGCTTCGGAAACCCCAGCCTCATACTTCTTGAAGTTCTCGTTGAACCGCCGCGCGAGATCGCGCGCCTGACGATCGTAAGCTTCCTCATCGGGCCACGTATTGCGCGGCTGCAGCACATCGCTCGGCACGTCCGGACACGAAACAGGAATCCCGACACCAAAGATCGGATCCGGCGTCGTTTCGGTCTGCGCCAGCGAACCATTAAGAATCGCGCGAATCATCGCACGCGTGTAGGAGATCTTCATGCGCTGGCCCACGCCGTATGGACCACCGCTCCAACCTGTATTCACCAGCCAACACGTCGACTGATGACGTTCCATCTGCTTGCCGAGCAGTTTGGCGTAAACGCCCGGATGCAACACCATGAACGGCGCGCCGAAGCACGTCGAGAAAGTCGCTTCCGGTTCCTTGACGCCTTTTTCAGTGCCCGCCACTTTCGCCGTGTAACCGGAAAGGAAGTGATACATCGCTTGTTCCGGCGTCAGGCGCGATACCGGCGGCAGCACGCCAAACGCATCCGCCGTCAGCATGATGATATTGCGTGGGTGGCCGGCATGTCCTTCAGGCATGATGTTGTCGATACTTGTGAGCGGATACGACGCGCGCGTGTTCTCGGTCTTGCGCGGATCGTCGAGATCGACCACGCGCGTAACCGGATCGTAAACGACGTTCTCGAGCAGAGTGCCAAACATCTTCGTCGTGCGATAAATGTCCGGCTCGGCCTCGGCTGAGAGCTTGATCACTTTCGCGTAGCAGCCGCCTTCGAAATTGAATACACCGTTGTCGGACCAGCCGTGTTCGTCATCGCCGATCAAACGCCGTTCCGGATCTGCCGAGAGCGTGGTCTTGCCTGTTCCAGACAAGCCGAAGAAGATCGCGACGTCGCCTTCAGCGCCGACGTTCGCGGAGCAGTGCATGCTCATCACGTCGCGTTGCGGCAAGAGGTAGTTCATGATCGTGAACGCGCTCTTCTTTGTTTCGCCGGCGTAAGACGTGCCGCCGATCAGGACCAACCGCTGGCTGAAATCCATCAGGATGAACGTGGACGAGCGCGTGCCGTCGCGTTGCGGATCGGCCTGGAAGCTCGGGAAGTTGACGATCGTGAATTCCGGTTTGTGCGACTGCGCTTGCGTCTGATCGTTGATGAACATCGTGCGCGCGAACAGCGAGTGCCACGCGAGCTCAGTGACGACGCGGATCGGTAAACGATATTGCTGATCGGCGCCGACGAACGTGTCCTGCACAAACAGATCGCGGCCTTTCGCGTGGGCCATCATGCGTGCTTTCAGCGCGTTGAACTTTTCTTGCGAAAAATCTTTGTTTACGTCGCCCCAAAAAACTTTGTCTTCGCTGCCGGGCTCGCGCACGATCGCTTTGTCTTTAGCGGCGCGGCCGGTGTGTTCGCCGGTCTCGACCAGGATCACGCCGTGATTCGAGAGCACACCTTCGTTGCGGCGCGCAATCTCTTCATAGAGTTCTGGTGTGTTCAGGTTCCAGTAAACGCGAGCGGGTGCTTTGATGCCCAGCTCGTCCAACTCTACGGACGTAGTCTTGCGGCCCAGGTGCTCGGTGGTTCGTTCGGTGCGAATAGAAGCCATAGGTTTCTCCAAATAAACAAGACGGGGGAATTTCCGCCGGCCGTCTGCTCTTGCGTTTGATTAACTAAGATTCGTCGGTGGCCCTGCGTTGCTGGGCCAGCTCACGCACTGCGTCAGCGAGATCGCGCGCGGCGCGCTCGATGCGATCGGCTGCTGTTTGCAATGCGTCGGCTTCGTCTGGTGAGCGTTGTGCGACGATCGACAGCGCCACCTCCACTTGCTCTCTCAGACGATTTGCCTCATTTTCGGTTTCTTGTTCTGCGCGGGATTTTTGTGAAGCTGCGGCCTGCTGGTTCATGCTGAAGTCGTTTCGAAAAATATTTATCGCTGGATAAAGAAGAGCGACGTCTAAGTCTGACATTTGCGCGGGATTCAGGCAAGTGCGCCATCAGACTTTTGTATCGCGGATGAACAAAGTATTTATGAACTCGGCGAATTGGGACGGTGTGCGACCGGGGCGTGAGGCGTTTACGGCGGCTGAGTGGCAGTTGATTCAGCGGCTCGACACGCCGGTGAAGGTGCAGAAGTACTTCAGTTCGCTACCTTACAATTGGGAGACGAATGGGCCAACCTTGCGGTCGTTTCGGGAATTGGTCAAGTTTAGGGAAGCGCATTGTCTCGAGGCTGCGGTGGCCGCGGCAGTGATTCTGGAACAGCACGGGTTTCTGCCGCTGTTGCTGGATCTCGAGTCGCACGACTTGTTGGACCACGTGCTGTTTGTTTTTAAGGTGAATGGCGGGTGGGGATCGGTTGGGCGTTCACGCGATCGTGGATTGCATGGGCGCAAGCCGGTTTACCGTTCGTTGCGCGATCTCGCGTGGAGTTATTTCGATCCGTTTGTTGACTTTTCCGGGCGGCTTAAAGGTTATGCGCTGACGAGTCTTTATGAGCTCGGCGATTACGACTGGCGTTTCTCACCGCGAAGGATGCTCAAGATCGAGGACCACCTGCGCGCGCTCTCGCATCAACCTCTCCGCTCCTCCGATCGACGCTACGAAAAACTCCTCGCCCGCTATCACCGTTACAAAAAACGTTATCCCGATCGCTCACCGGCCTATTACGACAGTCGCGACAAGTGGATGTTCTAACGGCGTCTATGCGGCGCGCACCTCGACATATTCTACGCTTGAAGAGGCTGGTGGAATCGGCTGACCTTCTTCGCGTAGGCCTTCGAGGTGAAACTCGATCGCTTCCTGGATCAATTCCAAAACTTCGTCTCTGGTTTCTCCCACCGCTACACAGCCGGGTAAGTCCAGAACGTGCGCCCCGAAACTAGTTTCGCCCTCTTTGACAACAACGGCATACTTCATCTTGCTTCTCCTACTCCAGTCATGCCTGCTTCAAAACGCTATTGAATGTACCGCGCGGCATGTCTACGTTTTCCTTTCGAACACAATAATAAATAGTTTTTCAAATCAAGGAAGGCAAGTTGTTCGAGGCCGGTTTGAGCAGTTTAAGCACTAACCGTGGGCGGCTTCGAGGGGTGGGGTGTTGGTGCGGCGTTTGTTGTGGGCGTCGAGGAGCATGTGAGAGATGACGGCCGCGATGATGATGGCGCCACCGAGTAAGGCCCAGCGCGATGGTTGTTCGCCGATTACCAGAAAGACCCACAACGGATTCAGCACCGGCTCGACGTAGCAAACGATGCCTGCGTCCAGCGATCTCACGCCGCGCGCCATCGCCACTGTGAACAACGTGTAAGCAATGCCGATCTGGACCACGCCGAGATACGCGACGCTTTGCGCGTCGTGCATGGTCATGTCTGTGATGGCGGCGAGGCCCCACGGCGCAGTGAGAATGACCGCGAGTATGTTGCCGTAGATTACGGATGAAGCCCGATTGACTTCACGCGCTTTGGGATGGCGCAGCAAAAGAAAATAGAGTGCGAAGCACACGCCTGACCCAAGCGCAAGCAGATTCCCGGTGACGTCCTGCGGCCGCAGTTGGCCCACAAAGAACAGGGCCATCGCGCCCACGCAAATCACGACCGTAACCAGGTCGCGCGCGCGAAAAGTCTCTTTGTAAATCAGCGGCTCGAAGATGAGGAGATAGACGGGCGCGGTGTACTGAAGAAAGATCGCGTTCGCCGCGGTCGTTTGCTTCGTCGCCGTCACGAATAGAATCAGCAACACCGCATAAAGCACCGACGCGGCCGCCGTGAGACGGTTCAATCCAAAGCCTTCGTGACGAGTGAAGATAGCGACAGTGAACGCGGCAAACAACGAGCGCCAGAACGACAGCGCCAACCCCGAGAGACTGGTCCACTTAATGAACAGTCCCCCCGTACTCCACAACAAAGCCGCCGCCACAACGAAGAGGAGCGGCGGACTATGCGCCTCGCGAGCTTTGTGGGCCGGTTCGGGCTGGGAGACAGGAGTCACGAAGCGCTCACGATAGCACGTTTTCTGATTAGAACGCCGAAGGCGTTAACAAATGTCAGCCCTGGGTTTGAGCTGTGCGAAAACCCAGGGAATCATCACCCGCGGTAATCCAACGCTGAAGGCGTTTGCTATTCGTCGCTTCGCCAACGCTTTCAGCGTTGAGCTTGAAAGATTGGTTACGTCCCAAGGTTGTCGCAGCTCCAACCTTGGGCTGACATTAGTGAACGCCTTCGGCGTTAGCGACGATTGTGCTAAGCTTGGTCCAAGTGGTACAAGAACGTCGCTAGGCTAAAGGGCAGGACTAAGCGGTGAAGAATTACTCAATAGTTGTCGAAGAAACAAGCACTGGTTACTCAGCATACTCGCCTCACCTGCCTGGCTGCATCGCAACCGGCGCAACCCGGGAGGAAGTTGAAGCAAACATGCGTGAGGCCATTGAGTTTCATATCGAGGGTTTGAAGGAAGAGGGATACGAGGTTCCAAAGCCAGACAATAACTCACCCACTCTACACGGCGCCGCCTGATTTCAGCCGCCCTGTCACGACTCGCGCTTCAGGTTCTTCAGATATTTGCCAAACACGCCATTCCACGGTGGGATGACGATGGAGACGGCGCCGTACGCCTGGGCCTGACAGGCGAGGCGGATTAGGGGTTTGGGTTCGGAGGTGTCGATGTAGCCGAACTCTTTGATCTTCTTTCCCTCACGCGCCGCGACGTCCGAAAGTTTCTCCGCACCGCCGAGCACGCCCACCCAACACGTTCCACACGACGCCGAGCGACACTCGACCGGAATCGGTCCTTCGATCCGCCGCGGATCGACCTCGCGCCAGTTCTTCGAACGGTCGTCCGCCGCGCCCCACGCGAGGTCCTGAACGTGATTGAGACGATACTTCGCCGCGTCGTCGTTCTCGTCGTAAGTCACGGTCCATTTCTTATTCACAGTGCGCAGAAAACCGAGCATCCCCTGACTGTCGTCCTTCGCGCGTTCGCGCAACACTTGTTCGGCCGACTTCTGCGCATGCTTGCGATCGAGCAGCATCTTTCCCGCTGCTTGTTCGAACGCATCGAGCCCGACCTGCCGCATCGTCATAAACGCGACCGCAGTCATCCCGACCACTAAGGCTCGATCGACCTTCGCAGCTTCAGCCACCTTCTGCGCTACTGCAAGAATCTGCTCAGACAACGAAGCGCTCGAAGCCGCAATGTTCACCGAGGCAAAGTCGCGCGCGTGCGTTTGCGTCGCGTTTTTCACCTCGGGCCAGTAACGATGTCCGTAAAGAAACGTGTGCGACGAATCGATCTGATCGCGCAAGGAGTAATCGCCCTGTATCAAGAGCTGCTGCGCGAGCCTCGACGGATCTTCAGCCCGCTGCAACGCCAGAAACAGCCCCAACGGATAAAACGAAAACCAGATCTGCGTCGCATTGCGATCGACTTCGTGAATCGACCGCAAAAGCGTGGTCAGCGCGCCTGACCAGGCCTCTTCATCCTGCTGGTTAAGAAAGTTTTCAAAGGAAGTCATATTAGTTTGAGACTACCACGGAACCCGTGGATCTGTGGTAAAGTCGGCATTACCAACCCTCCAGGAGGTCTCGGAAAATGAATCAGAATCGACCGGAAGTCGCCAAGTCGGGGCGCACGTTCGACAGCGCGTACAGCTTCTCATTCAGCATTACTCTCGGCCTCGTACTCTTTCTTGCCGGCCTGGTCATCAGCCTGACTTTCGGTCAGAGCGCCACGATTGGTCTCATCTTCGGCATCCCACTGCTGCTTGCGGGACTGTTCCTGCCGGTGTTCATGGTGCGCGACCTGTTTCACCGCAACGAAGTCGCGGGCGTTTGCCCCTACTGCGGCGCGCCAATCAAGACTTCAGACGCTACCATCCGACTCAACTGTCCAGCCTGTAAACGGGTGATCGAAGTCAAAGATGAGTCGCTCCACCGCAGTGACATACCGCAGTGACATCACTGGGAGCGCAGGCGTCTCGCCTGCACGGTTACGATATGGGCGCTGCCGTGAGTTGCAGGCGAGACGCCTGCGCTCCCAGCAACGACTAGTATCCGGGTGAGAGCCAGTGGCGGGTGAAGTAGTCGCTGAACGTAAGCGAAAACATAATCGCCATCCAGAACAACGCCGCTGCCACGATTAGCCAAACGAGTCGGGGACTGTAGCGCACGTGCATGAAATAGAGCACGACGAGCGTCGCCTTCGCCACCGCAATCGTGAGCGCCACAATCGTATTGAACTGCCACGGAAAATCTACAAACGCCGCGGCAACCGTCAACCCGGTGCCCAGCAGCAGCGCCCCGAAAATCGTGAGATAGATCCTGACCGGAACTATGTGTTCGCTCATGACAAACTAGCCACCATGCTCGAGATGCCGCCCGAGCAGGTACAGCAAGGGAAACAGAAATATCCAGATGATGTCGACGAAGTGCCAGTAAAGTCCGACAACCTCCACCGGACTGTGATATTCAGGATCGAAACGCCCCTTCAAAGATAGGTAAATCAAAACCAGCAACAGACCCGCGCCGATAATCATGTGCAGCGCGTGCATGCCCGTCATCGCGAAGTAAAGCCAGTAGAACATCTCGACCTGCCGCACCGTCGCGCCCGGTAACAAGTGCAGCTTGTGCTCATCGAACGGCTGTCCTTCTTGTTGCACTTCCGGTCCAAACGGCCGGCTCGGAATCAGGTAACCCGGAACTAAATGATCGACGTATTTGTCGTGATACTCGACGGCCTTGATACCCAAAAACGTCAGGCCCAGCACCAGCGTCAACACGAGACAGATCACCGGCGCCCGCCGCCTTCCGATCTGCGTGAAATAGACGGCCATCGCCATCGTGAAGCTGCTGAAAATCAGCACCCCTGTGTTGACTGCGCCGAGCGTGATGTCGAGGTGATTGCTGGCTGAAGCAAACGCCGCCGGATAGAGCGAGCGATAGACCGTGTAGGCGAGAAACATCCCGCCGAAGAACATGATCTCGGTAACGAGAAATACCCACATGCCGAGCGTTCCCGCTTCGCGCTGCTGCTCCATGTTTTCGAAATGGTGCTGGAGCGCGCGATGCCCGTGGGCTTCCTGAGTTGTTGCTTCAGCTTCGACCAAAATTACTCCTCTTAGTTCTGCGCGAGTTCCGGACCGAATTTTCCAATCACTTCCGTCTCTTCGCGCGGCGCGAATTCGTAAGCGTCCCAGGTCACGATCGGCGTCACTTCGAAATTCTCAGTCGGCGGCGGCGATGGCGTGCGCCACTCAAGTCCCGGCAAATGCCACGGATTGGCTTCGGCGTGTTTGCCGTAACGCATCGACCAGACGAAGTAGATCGCCGGAATCAACAGGCCAAAGCCGAGAATCGAAGCGCCCGCGGTGGAAAGCACGTTGAACACCTGAAACTCCGGCGGATACGCGTGATAACGTCGCGGCATCCCGAGATAGCCGGCGACGAACTGCGGCAGAAACGTCAGATTGAAGCCAACGTAGATCACGAGCGCGCTGAAACGCCCCCAGCCCTCGGGATACATACGGCCACTGATCTTCGGCCACCAGTAGTGCAGTCCACCGAGATAACCCATCAGCGCGCCGCCGACCATGATGTAGTGGAAGTGCGCGACGACGAAATACGTGTCACTCAAATGCACGTCGGTGGCGAGCGACGCCAGGAACAATCCCGTCATGCCGCCGATCGTGAACAGGCCGATGAACCCGAGCGCATACAGCATCGGCGTGTCGTAAGAGATCGACGATTTGTAGAGCGTCGCGGTCCAGTTGAACACCTTGATCGCCGACGGAATCGCCACCGCGAAACTGAGAAACGAAAAGATCATCCCGGCGTATACCGACTGCGGCGTCACGAAGAGGTGGTGTCCCCAAACGAGGAAACCAAACACCGCGATGGCCAGGCTGGAAAACGCGACGAAGCTGTAGCCGAAGATGTTTTTGCGCGAGAAGTTGGCGACCAACTCACTGACCACGCCCATCGAAGGCAAGACCATGATGTAAACGGCCGGATG
>DASXXL010000293.1:0-4483 GCA_036503085.1 Pyrinomonadaceae bacterium
GTCGACTCGATGCGCGGCCGCTCCTCGACCTGGACCAGGATCCGCGTAAACCTGCGCAACATTCCCGAAGACCTGCGCCCCACCCAGGAAACACCCGACCCCGACGACGACCCCACGCGCGAGTGGCGCAGTTCAAAGGCACGGTAGCGCCGAATACGACGTAGAGCCGAAGGCGCATAAGAAGTAACGCCGACACGACGCAGCGCCGAAGGGCGCATGAGAAGTAGCGCCAAAGGCGCGACTCGAAGGTAGCCAGAGCAAGTGCGGAGCGAAGCGGAGCACGCAGCCCCTGGATCATTAACAAAGGGCACGCAGGCCCGGGAAGGGCCGATAGACACGTGGCGTCGCGCATGTCTGTGGCCCCTCTGGGGCTGACCGCACTCGTAAACTGATCCAGGGGCGACGCGCTTCGCGCGTTCGCCCCTGGCTACCTTATAGTCGCGCCTTCGGCGCTACCGCCCGCTTCGTTTACTTCTTTCTGGCCGCGCCTTCGGCGCTACCGCTCGCCTCTTTTACTACCCTCTCACTGCGCCTTCGGCGCTACCGCCCAAATATCTCCTTGATCTCGTACGCCGGTACGACTTCGAGCTGCTCGTACGTGCAATCACTCGGCTTCTTGTCGGTGCGCCAGCGACGGAATTGCGCGGTGTGGCGAAAACGATCGCCTTGCATGTGCTCGTACGCAACCTCCACCACCAGCTCCGGCCGCAACGGCTCCCACGACAAATCCTTCCCCGCACTCCAACGACTCACCGCGCCCGGAACGCGTCGGCCACCCTGCATCTCACCTTCGGCCCAGGCCTTCCACGGATGATGCTCCAGCGCGTTCTTCCGGTACGGCTTTAAAAACTCAACCAACTCCGCACGCTTCTCATTCGAAAAGCTCGCGCACACACCCACGTGATGCAACACACCCGCTTCGTCAAACAGCCCCAACAACAGCGAGCCGATAAGCGTGTTTTCACCTTTCTTGTGCCAACGAAAACCCGCCACCACACAATCACAATCGCGCTCGTGCTTCACCTTCAGCATCACGCGCTTGTTCGGCTCGTAAACACCCGCCACGGGCTTCGCCACCACACCGTCGAGTCCCGCGCCTTCAAAGCGCCGAAACCAGTCAGACGCGCGATCGTACTCCGTCGTCGCCGGCGTGAGATGCAGCGGTGGTCCAACCGACTCCAGCATCGACTCCAAACGTTTTCTTCTCTTCTCAAAAGGCTCGTTGCGAAGATCTTTCTGCCCCTCAGCAAGCAAATCGAAAAACACGATCGAGGCGGGAATCTGTCCGGAGAGCAGTTTGATGCGCGACTCAGCTGGATGAATACGCAGTTGCAGCGCGTCGAAATCCAGCGTGCCGTCTTTCGCCACGACCACTTCGCCATCGAGCACGCAACGCTTCGGCAATTGTTCGATCACCGGCTCGATCAGTTCAGGAAAATAACGATTGAGCGGTTTCTCGTCGCGGCTCTGAATCAAGACTTCATCACCATCGCGAAATACGAGCGCACGAAACCCATCCCACTTCGGTTCGAAGATCCACTCACCCTCGCGCGGCAACTCCGACACGCGCTTCGCCAGCATTGGCAGTATCGGCGGATTCACAGGCAGTTGCATACGCTGAATCTTATGCGCAAAGCCTGCGCCGACTCAACGAGGCGCACCAATAATGTCGTAGCGATTTAATGAGGAGAAGTTGCTGAGGCTAACGGCGCGTTAACCTCAGCAACACGGAAGGAAGCTAGAACGCAACGAACGGATCTGTGTAGACCACTCTTACCGCAATTCCGTCCAACGCAGGTGCGAACTGTGGCCGCGCCGATGAAGTGCGGTCCACATACACCACGATCGCGGGCTCGACGTCATTCTCAGACGTTGCCCCGACACCCGCGCCAATCACTCCCGGCGTAGCCATCAGATTCGCCCGATGTACTTCAAGCACAGCGGACGCACGATCGGCAGCTTGCTCTGGAAGCTGTTGCATGTGTCCTCCAAACCCACGCACAAAAGGTTGAGCGTCACCGCTCAAAGCCTGAACGGTGGGACTCGCAGTGCCGCTGCCGACAAACGTCAGCGTGCGACCGAGCACCGAGCTCAATCGCGACAACACCAAACCCACAGGATTACCAATCGTCGAGGTGCTGCTGCCCGCAAACAACAAGGCCACGGGATTGTGTCCGGAGTTGCTCACGATCAACGAGCCGGAATCACCGCCGGCGCTGAAACTGCTGCTGTTAATCACGACCTGATTAGTGTAAGAGACGGTGAACTTCTTACCCGAATTGCAGCCCGTCTGATATTGCACGCTGACGCTGGTATTGATCGAGCTAATCGTGCCGGTAGTAAAGCCGGTGGTGCGTCCGCTCTTCGCGACTGAAAGCCCGACGCTCGGCGCGAGCACGCTGCGAGACGGCACGCCGATGTCCTCGATGAACCCGGTGGAATCCATCGTGCCCGCTCGGAGTTGCGCGATCGCCGCGTCAACGTTCGAACCCAGCGGCGAAGCGATCGTGAAATCACCGACGAGCGTTGCCACGCGGCAACCGTTGTCGATCAATCCCGGCTGGGAAATGTCTTCGCCGACAACTGCGGTATCGCTGCGGCCGAGTACGTGGTTGTTGCTTAGAATATATTGGTTGATGCCGTCGGTGACGAGGGAACCCAGCGTACCGCTGCAACAGAATGATCTGCTCGCATCGTTGACGTTTCCGCCGGACACTCCGAAGTGCGTGTTTCTTTTTTGGTGATTGGCGCCGCTGTCCGCCAAGCCTGGCGTCAGCAAAGAGCCGCCGATTAAAAACGCGAGGACAGTGACTGCGATCAACCAGCTACGGGGTCTGATCATCTCGGTTCTCCTTGGTGTTCGAATTTTGCGGGAGGCAAAACAGTGAGGGCGACTTTTTACCCCTACCGGGTGAGCAAGTCAATCAAAAATTTCTACGAATCAGGCTAGTAGACGAGCGAAGCGGTCGAGCGGCAGGTTACCACCACTGACGATCCCCACCACCTTTTTGCCGCGCAGTTCTTCGCGCAACTTGATCGCAGCCGCGAGTGAAGCAGCACCCGAGCCTTCGACCAGTTGCTTGGCATCGCGCGCCAGCAGACGAATCGCATCGTTGATCTGTTCGTCAGTCACGAGAACGAAATCTGAAAGCAAGTCCCAGAGGATCTGATTGGTCATCTCAAACGGAACGCGCGTCGCGAGTCCTTCGTGTTCGGTCTTCATCGTCGGATACGGTTCGAGGTTGCGGTTGCGCCACGCGTGCCACATCGCCGGCGCGCCTTCTGACTGCACCGCGATCACCTTCACGTTTGGATTCAGCTCGTGCGCAACCAGACAGTTGCCCGAAGCGCAACTCCCGCCACCGGCAGGCGCGATGATCACATCAACCTCGGGCAGGTCTTCGAAAATCTCCAAACCGATCGTGCCGACGCCGGCGATCAGTCGCGGCTCGTTCGCGGAGTGAACGTAACGAAAACCTTCCGCCGCCGCGGCGCGTTCTGTCTCGAGCCGCGCTTCGTCGAAATCACGGCCGTGCAGACGAACTTCCGCACCCAGGTCACGCATCGCTTGCAGCTTCGCCGGATTCGTGTTTTCAGCAGGCGCGTAAATGATAACGCGTGTATCGAAGAGCCGGCCGGCATAAGCGATCGACTGCCCGTGATTTCCCGTCGAAGCAGTGACGAGCGTGCCACCGGGCTCACGTCCCACGAGGTTCACGCCGCCGCGTACCTTGAACGCGCCGACGGGTTGCAGGTTTTCTAATTTGAGATAGTAATCGCAGCTGAGTGCTTCGGATAATTTATGACTGCGAACGAGTGGAGTCTTCGGTAGATAAGGGGAGATGAATTCGCGGGCCGCAACAACATCGGCAAAAACAGGGGCTTGCATGCACACGAAGCTACCACAGTTTCGACCGATTACGAACCGAGTAACAGAGCGCGCGAAACCCCGAGCACGCCGCGGGCTTGGGCACGGCTCACCGTCGGATACTGATCGAGAAAAGTCTCGAGCGTTTGATCGTCTTCGAGGAACTGAAAGAGAAACTCGACCGGCACGCCGGTGCCGCTGAACACGGCGACGCCTCCCAGCTTTTCCGGATCGCGTTCGATGAGTTCCTCAGCGTTCATCCGTGGTACCCCCGAGTCCGCAGAAGCAGGGGTCGTGCGCCTCTGCGGACTCCACCTGGCCCCGCACCAGGTGCCCAAAAGCTTTTTCCTATTTACGATTTGCGAAAGACGCTTTACGATTGCACTCGTCTTTGACAATCAAGCCACTAAATGCGCAGCTCAAGCTCCCACAGTAACGAGTGATGAGAATCGCAGTCCGGTATGACAGGTTCATATCCAACACGGCGACAATCGAAAGCGAACGCATACTACTCTCAACTGCGAATAGTTGCAAGCGAAATCTTTCGCTGCGTTCGTTGAGAGTCTCGCTACGTTGTTTGAGAGTCTCGCTACGTTGTTTGAGAGTCTCGCTACG
>DASXXL010000294.1:0-2107 GCA_036503085.1 Pyrinomonadaceae bacterium
TTCCTTGACAGTCTTCGCTGACGCTCTCTATCATCCTGACCTGCGTTCGCGGCCCAGACAACGTCCTTGAGTCGGACCAGAAACGAGGACTTAGACGTGATCAAGCTCGATATCATCAATCGCGTCGCCGACAAAACCGGCGTACCGAAAATGAAGGCCGAACAAGCCGTCGAAGCGCTCTTCCATTCGATGAAAGAGGCGCTGACCCGCGGCGAACGGATCGAACTGCGCGGCTTTGGCGTCTTCGTGGTGAAACCGCGCAAACGCGGCGTGGGCAGAAACCCGCGTACCGGTGAGGAAGTCGCGATTCCTTCAGGCAAAACGATTCGCTTCAAACCCGGCAAGGAGCTGCAGGCGCACGACAACGGTGACCCAATCGTCGATGACGTTGACGTCGACGATGACGACGACGAGTTTTAGTGTTACCCAAACCAGGTTTCAATCAGAGGCTAGAGTTGGAAACGCAAGAGCATCCAGACTCTAGCCTTTGAGCTTCTAACGAGCGCGTTTATGGCTGAATCGTATCGAGCAGTGCCGCAGGGTTTTGACTTGCCGAGGCCGGTCGGGTTATCGATCACCGCGCGCGAGTGGCGTTTGCACGGCGGACTGTTTCTGCTGACGGTCATCACGACGACGCTCGCGGGAATGATGTTCGTCATTCCCGAGCTACCGCCTTACGAACCGCCTTTGTCCGGCCTGCTGGATTATCTGCTCTACATTCCGCGCGGTTACTTTCACACGATGGGCGACGTGATCCGGCTCGGTCTCGCGCAGCCGCACCTGTTCGCGCAGGGCGCGAAGTTTTCCGCCGCGCTGTTGGCGATTCTGTTCTCGCACGAGATGGGCCACTATCTCGCGTGTCGTTATTACAAAGTCAGTGCGACGTTGCCGTACTTCATTCCGGCGCCGCCGCTGTTTCTGACGGGAACGTTTGGCGCGTTCATCAAGATCCGTTCGGCGATACCGTCACGGCGGGCGTTGTTTGATATCGGACTCGCTGGTCCTTTGGCGGGATTTATAGTGGCGTTGCCGATCGCAGTGGTCGGCGTGCTGACGATGGGTCCGGCGGCGCCACCCGCCGCGGAAGGCGGCGCGATCTTCTTCAACGATCCGCTGTTGTTTCGTCTGCTGGCGAAACTCTTCAGCGTGCCACTCGATCCGAACTCGCTACCGACGCCTTACTACATGGCGGCGTGGATCGGCTTGCTGGTGACGAGTCTGAATTTGATGCCGGTGGGCCAACTCGACGGCGGTCATGGAACGTTTGCGATCTTCGGACAACGAGCGCATCGCATCATCGCTCGCATTGCTTTCGTGACGACCGCTGTGCTCGCGGTCTTAGGTTTCTGGTGGCACCACAGCCCGAGCGGCTTTCTCTACACCGTGCTCCTGGCAGTCATGCTGCGCGTCCCCCACCCTGCGCCCGCCATTCTGGAACCCTTGGGCACGAAACGCACCATCATCGCCATCCTGACACTCCTCGTCTTCATCCTCTGCTTCTGGCCCTTCCCGATCACGATCACTTAACTCACACCAACTGCCGCCGGTAAGAGGCCTTTGATTTCGCGGACGACGCGGACGACTTCGTCCTGGTTGGCGAGGGCGATCATGAAGAATTTGTAACCCTGGTGGAAGCAGATGACGCCGTTCGCGAAGAGCCAGACGCCGTCGAGGCATGGGTTGCCGCCCAGCAACCAACTGATCGGCGCGCCGACGATTGGACCACCAGAGAAGATCTGCGCCCACATCGCCGCGCCCGCCGCGCAACTAAACGCTCCCAACAACGGCGCGCCAACATACTTCGCAATCTTCCGCTCAAACTCGATCCGTTCGCGCTCGGCTTCATCAACTTCACCGCGCGCGATCAGCTCTTCACGCTTCTTTAAGTAACCATCAAACTTCTCACTCGCTTTGCGCAAGCCCCAAACCGGCAACGCCGAGTGAGTCAGCCAGTGCGGGTGCGCCCCCATCAGCACCGCGTCCAAACCCGGAAACGCCGCGCCGGCCCTGACTCCCAACACCAGCGAAACCGAAACGACCGCCGCTTTGCCGGGATTCTCCTTGATCCAATCACGCGCTTTCAGCACTCCCGCAGTCGCCGCCGTCG
>DASXXL010000295.1:0-1827 GCA_036503085.1 Pyrinomonadaceae bacterium
AAACCTACCCAGGCAGGCACAAGCTACAGCGCGGTGCTCGATAATCGAGTTAACAGAAACAGTGTCGGTATCGTTGACTCCGATGCTGAATCGATTACCGTTTCGATCCAGCCGAAGCAAGTTCCTCGCGGTTGGTACACACTCGAACTCACCGCTACCAATCCCAACGGCAACGTGCAGGTACTCTCTTATCCTTTTACAGTGGAATAGCTAACTGGTAGCGCGCGAGGCGCGGCGGCGCAGGTACCACCAGGAAACAACAGCCAGCAAAAGCAGGATTGGACCACCAGCGATCAGGCGTTGGTAGGGTCGCACGCCGTTCGACGGCACACTGTGAATGCTCAAATCGTAATCACCCTGGAACGTGAAGCCCGCCCAGTAATAAGGCGAACTCCACTGCGGCTGCGAACGGATCTCATTCTGCGCCGCACGCAAAGCCGCCGCCGGTCCGAGGTTGTGTTGCAGCATGTTCGCGTAAAAGCGCTTCATCAACTCCGCCGTCGCGCGATCGTCGACCTGCCACAAACTCGCGACCACACCCGAAGCGCCGGCGTACATAAAACCGCGCGTGACGCCGATCAAACCTTCGCCGTCCTGGTTCTTGCCTAGCGCCGTGAAACATGCGCTCAGCACCACGAGCTCCGGCGCACGCAATTTGTAAATGTCGGCGAGACTCACAAAACCCGCAATCGGTTTCCGGTTCGCATCAACGAGCGAAAGCACGAGGCCCGACAACTCCGGATGCTGCGCATCCATCAAGCCGTGCGTCACGACGTGCAGGATTCGATACTGGCTCAGGTCGAGACTGAGCAGGTTATCGCGCGTGGCGTTGTATTCGGCGAAGAACGCCGAGTCGCTGCCGGCCAGTTCCGCGATCGCGAGCAGCTCGCGTTTGGCGTTGAAGAGCTGTGGCAGGCGATTGAGTTTGGAAATCTGTTCCGAGCGTGTTTGCGCGGGTTCGTTGACGCGCGGCGCGCTCGCTCCGGCAGGCGAGTATTCGGGCGAGAAGACTGCGTCGCCGAAGCCGACCAGGAGTTTGCTGCCGGGCTGCGAGTTCGCTCGCTGTTTGCGCACGAGCGCGAGCACCGACGCGGACGGCGTTTCGACGATTTCGAGTCGCGAGATCAGAGGTTCGCCGTTTGCCGATTTCAGTATTTGAAACGGAACGTATTGCAGAATGCCATCGGCGACGACGATCAGACGCGAGCTCGGCAATTTGTCGGCGATAGGTTGCAGCACGAGGCGGCTGACTTCGTCGATCGACGCTTGCAGGCGATCGCGCCCGGCGTCGTCAGCCGCGGGGGAGCTGAGTGAATCCAGCAATTGCTTGGAGGCGCTTTCGATTGTCTCTTTCCCCGGTAAAGGAAAACTCTGCAAGCCGTCTTTCGTGATGAGCCACGCAAAACTCTTCTGCGCGCCGAGCGAGTACGACAGCAACGACGTCTGCGGGTCGGTGAGTTGTTGCCGGATTTCTTCGTAGCTGAGCGGACTCGGCCGCTCGAGATGGTTGAAACGCGCGTTACTGTTAATGCGCGCTTGTAGTGCTTCGTAGTCCGCATGCACCTTAGTCAAATCGCGATCGTTCTTCGCTAACTCAGCCTCGCTGCCGCCGTGGCTGACGAGATTGGCGCGGTCATCAACGAGCTTTTGCTCGTCTCTTTGCAGGTCTTTTTCTTCGGCCAATAGCGTCTGGTCACTGCGTTGCCGCAACTCGCGCACGTCACGCAGCGAATCGAGCAACGCACGCGCGCGGCCCGACTCCGTCATTTCAAAAGCGCGAATCTCCAACGCCCGATCGTGCTGCTTCGCGTTGCGTGTCATGAGAAA
>DASXXL010000296.1:0-12297 GCA_036503085.1 Pyrinomonadaceae bacterium
GGTTACTCGTCGGATCTAGTTAACACCGTCTCGATGCTGCGACAAAAGAGTCCCGAACTCGCGACCAATCTCGCCACCGAGATCGCCAACAAGGTGCTCACCGAGAAGCTGCTCACAACGCCACAGGCTGCGGCTGTCACAGTCAGTCTACTCAGTATGTGCAACTCGCGACCGGTGAAATACCAGGGAGCGAATCACGCAGCCGCGCCTGCCGAACCGCTACTGCCCGACCAAACGTGTCACGACTTGTTGCAGAAGGCGGCCCAGGAAGCAATGTCTTATCAATTGCCGGCGCGCAACAACTACACACCCGAACGAGACGCAGCGTGGCAAATGTTAAGTGGTCTCCGCGGGATGGGCCAGGATCTCGACGGAGCCGTCGAAGGAGGCGCGGCCGCAGTCGAAAAGAGACTCTCGGAACTGCAAAACGCGTCGAATCCTTACCAGGAAACCTTCCAGGCGATACAGACGAAGGTCGACAGCGGCAGCGCTGACGCCGCACTGGAGTCGATTCAAAAGGCGCCGGAGGAGATCAGAAACCAGCTCTACAATCAACTCGCAAACAGTCTCGCGGCCAAGGGCGACGGCGCACGGGCGCGACAAGTTCTCGAGAACCTGAAGAACCCTTACGAGCGCCGCAACGCACTGCGCGGTCTCGAACAACAGGAGATGTATCGCGCTGTCGGGAGCGGCAAAGTGGACGAAGCGCTACGGGCGATCGCCGCGTTGAAGTCGCCACGCGAACGCGCCAACATGTTGATGCAGATCATCCGGCAGCTTGGACCAGGACAAAAGCGTGCGAACGCGGTGAATTTTCTCGAACAGGCGCGCACTCTACTCGCGCCGGGAGCGCAGGCGCAGGACCAGGAACAGATGTTAGTGCTGCTCGAGTTGGCGCGGGCGTTTTCACGTTACGACGTGAAGCGCGCGTTCGAGATCCTCGACCCGCTTGTGGACCAGTTGAACGACATCTGTGCGGCGGCGCATACACTCGACGGCTTCGGCATGGACTTCTACCAGGACGATGAGCTGAACCTGCAAAACGGCAACACCGTCGCGAACCTCGTGATTCAGATGTCGAACGCGTTGGGCTCGCTCGCGATTACGAACTTCGAACGCGCGAAGACAACGACCGGCCGGTTCCAATTACCGGAAGTTCGTTTGCGCGTGTATCTCGACATCGCGCAGCAAACGATTCAAGCCGCGAAGTAATCATTCACCGAGCGCCGCGTACTTGAACAAACGAAAACGATAACGCTGTTGCGCGCGGATGTTTGCGGCGATCACGCCGTGCAGGTTTTCGTCCCACTGGCTGTAATCGTCGATGAACTTGTCCGACGCCGCTTTGTCGCCCGCGTACTGCACGGCGAGCGTTCGTTCCAGCATCTTGCCCACCACGTCGTGATACTTCTCGTAGTGAATGCGCAGCGTCTTTGTCGCCGGATCGAAACTCAACAGTCCGTTCTGCAGGAAAAAGTTCCACTGCATCAACTGCATCGTGTTGTAAGGTTGGTCGCGGCGCGGGCGGTTGTTCTGCAAGACGCGCAGGATGCCGCCGGCGTAAACGCTCCGTAACTGCGCGTCATTGTAATAACCCTGCTTGTGTAGCGCGTCGGCGACGAAGAGCGAAACGAGATCGGCTTTCATCTCTTCGAGCGTGTTGGAATTGTCCTGCAACGCTTCGTCGAGATCGCGATTGTCCTTCGTGCGATCGACGCCTAGATAGTGGCCCACTTCGTGCCAGAGCGTACGATAGAAGTTGCCGTCGGAAGTGAGCTCGGCGGCTTGTTGTTCGCCGACCGCGGCCGCAAATGACTTCTGCGTGCTTTCGAAGATGTCGGGATTGCGCATGATGTTGGCGCGCAGCAGAATCGTGCGGCCGTAGCGGCGTGCGAATAACGCTTCGTTTGGCAGAATCGTCGCGGTGTTGCCGCCGCGCGACTGGCCGAAGTCAGCGACCACATCGTAAACGCCGACGGGAATGTCTTCGCGCACCTTCTTGTGGTTCTGATACGGGAGTGAATCTTCGAGCGCCTGCAAACCTTTCATCGCCTGGCGCAGGGCCGTCGTTTCTTCCTGGCGAGTTTGAAACAGGCAGAACGAGAAGAAAGTCTTCACACCGTAAAGCTCGTCGTCGTAACTCTCGTAAGATCCGATCTGCGCGTTGAGATTCTTGAAGTGACCCGTGACCCAACTCGCGTCGCCTGATTCGTAGTCGTTCGACAAAAGATCGCGCGCGCGGTTGCGCAGGTAGCGCGCGAATTCTTCGTCATCTTTCTGTACTGCGTCGGCGGCTTCGTTGAGCAGGCCGTAACTCTTCACCAGTTCGTCCGCGTAAGCGAGCGAATATGGAATTGCGTACAACGCCGCGCGGCCTTCGCGATTGGCGGGAGCTTTGGCTAACTGCTGCAACTCGCCCATGAGTTTCGGGTGCAGAGTTTGCAGCACGGGATACTTCGTGAGTTTAGCGGTGTCTTCGCGCAGGTTCTGGGGCGTGGCTGCGCGTACGACAGTGCGAACATCGAGAAGCTCGCTGCGCGTCTGGTCCGGGTTCTTTGAAGAGTTGATAAACCGTTCGACTTCGTCCTTTGTGATGCCCCACGGATACATGTTCTTGCCGGGCTGCAACGGATCGACCGGCAGAAACGGCTCGCGTTTGTTTTCGAGCGTCGTAGCGATTGGGCCTTGAAAGAGGCGATAGAGCGTGAGCAGGTTCTGTGTTTGTGCCGCTCCGCCGTTTTGCTTGTTGAGTTGTTCGAGCGCGCGATACGACGTTAGCGCCTGCGGATGCCGCTGCAGCTCGTAAAGCTGCTGAAAGATCTGGCCCACTTCGATCAACTTCGCGACTGCCTGACGCTCGCCGCGTGAGAGTTTTGCAGTGTCCGGCGCGAGCCGAATCGTTTGGGTTTTCTCGATGAGTGGCTGGCTCTTTTCGAGCGGCCAGTAACCGTTAGCAAGCAACAATGTGACGATCAACCCCACAACCATTTTTGTCATGAACGCATTCTGCCATAGCAATCCGCCTTATCCCTACCCACTTGATTCTCGCTGGCGGGGAGAACCGAGGGAAGGGATTAAGAAAGGTTTCTCTTTCCACCTGTCGTGGATTCTTTGCGCCCCGACAAGATCGACTTTGATTTTTTGGGGAAACTGTTGAGGCACTGTCGTTGCAAAAGCGCGGGCGTGACTGCGTTACTGACCACGATCAAGCGCCGCTTCCGGCGCATGCGACGACGACGCAAAGTCGGCCGCGCGTACGACATGGCGCTCGAGGTGGCTCGTGTGCTGCCGCCGTGGGCCGACGTGCTCGACGTCGGTTGCGGCAACGGTTTCATCGCGCATCATCTCAGCAGTCTGTTGGGTAAACCCGTCGTCGGTCTCGACGTCGGCGAAAGCACCGCGGCGCAGATCAAGTATCTGCCTTACGATGGCCGGCATTTTCCCGTGCGCGATCAGAGTTTCGACGCGGTGCTGCTTTGTTACGTGCTGCATCACGCGCACGATCCGCGTTTGGTGCTGAACGAAGTAAGCCGGGTTTTACGCGACGGCGGACTGGCGATCATTTACGAAGACATTCCGTCGCTCTGGTGGGATCGTCTGGTGTGCTGGACGCACGATCGCAAGTGGCGGGGGCGCACTGGTCCATGCACGTTTCAACATGCACACGGCTGGCGCAAGACTTTCGACCTTGCCGGCTTTGAGATCGTGACGGAGCGTCCTTTGTCGCGCTGGCGCAACCTCGCTCATCCGGTCGCGCGGCGCTTCTTTGTTTTGCAAGCGAATGAATATACGGACAGCCGCCTACTCAAACGCGATCACGCCGCGTTCCCGCAGCTTCTTGATCATGCGCAAGCAGTCAGCCTCGCGAAATGGACAGATTGAGAGGATCGACTGGATGTCCCACGCGCCGTTGATGCGCGACAGGACAAAACCTTCCTGCGGATCGATTTGCAGATCCGTCATCTCGGCCGGTGAAATGCGCAACTGCGGCACCGAGCGCGGCGTTAGACCACTCGTCGCGTAGACGTGTTTGACGTACTTCTCTTCCGCGGTGGGCAACAACGCCTGCGCTTCGGGATTGTTGGGCTGTTGCTGCAACGCTTCGTGAATGATCTGCAACGCCGCTTCAGGATCGCTCTCGAGTTTGCGTTCGGCGGACCAGACCATCTCCGTCACGCTCTCCGGCAGGTCTTCGATGTCAACCTCCAGCGCCGTAGCATCCTCCGCTTTCTCACCGCTGACGCGTACGATGCCCTCGCTAATCAACGTGTAAAGCTGGCCGTAAACATGAAAGGCGGACGCGTGCATGTGGTAACAGATCTCGGCGACGGACATGCGCTTCTCGATCAGAAACAGTATCTGATGATACTCCTTGCCGAGTTTTGCCAGCGATGAGGTCCAACCCGAAGCGAGTTCCAGCAGCGTGCGATCGGAAGGCACGAGCGTTTGATAACGCGCGAGCTCGTCGATGCGATAAATGCCTTCCATGATCACGTTGGTGGGTTCGACTTCGATGAGCAGAAGATCGTCGGGCAGCGGTTCGTCGTCGTAAAACTCAAACTCGCCCTCGTTCCACATGAACAGGTCGTAGATCGCGTCGAGCGTGCGCGTCTTGAGGATCTCGAGCACTTCGTTTTCGGTTAAGAAGCCTTGCGCGACGAGCACTTCACCGAGTTTCGCACCCGAGCTGCGTTGCGCTTCGCGCGCGGTTTTCAGTTGTGCGTCGTTGACCTTGCCGTAGTGCAACAACACCTGGCCCAGGTACTCGCGCGGATCGTTTGACTTAGAACCGACGATAAGACCGTTCTTGAAATAGACCTGCTTCGTGATCTTGCCGCGATCGAACTTGAGCGTTCCCGACTTCCTGCCCGCCGCCAAAAACTGCAGCAGGTCGGTCAGGCTCATTGTCTGCAAAGTACCTTGAATCGCCATTAGCTGTTTGCGCTGACGTGAGGCTCTGGGCTGCCTAATCTTCGACGAGATCCGCTGAAATCACCGGCGCGTCTGGTCCAGCCGCGTGCGCGATTTCCAGCAGACGTTGTAAATTCTGCGTCTGTTCCTCGTTCAAATCGACAAACTGCACGCCAAATCCGAAGCCGTGACGATGGTGCCGCACTTCGCCTTCGAGATAAAGCCACTCGTCGTCAGGCAGCAAGACGCGGAACGCGACTATCTCGCCGACCATCACTTCACCAACCGTGTCGAGATAGCAACCTCCTTCGGAAAGATCGGTGACGCGGGCAGAGTGGCGTTCGTTTTCGGCTTGCCAAACCGCGTCGAGCCGCACGCTCAACCGGGGTTTAGATCGTCGTTCATCCATGGGCCTGAAGCCATCATAAATTTTTTAATGAAGCGCGCACAGAGAAATCTAGATCGAGTGGTCACAGGCAGCGGACGCGGAGGGCGGCAGGGATGATCTGGAAGGTGGCGGGCAGTCTTCCTGGAAGTTCGCCGTCGACTTCCAGATCTATTTGCGTGTCGCGTTCGGCGGGCCGCACCGTGACCTTGCGCGCTAATCCGTGGCTCACTTCCGGCATCGAGAGATGCGAACCGAAGTAGACGCGCGGCGCGCTCGTGAAGAGCTTCATCGCGCCGAGATCGCCGACGCCGACAACGTCAAACTTGCCATCGGTGAGTTTTGCTTCCGGCGCGATCTTCATCCCGCCGCCGAAGTAACGGGCGTTCGCGACGCAGAGGTTCGTAACGAAAAGCTGGCGCTCGTGCGCGTCGTCGAGTTGCACCAGCAAACGCGTCGCTTCGCTGCGCATGGCTGTTTGCAGCAACGACGCGCCAAACGAGATGCGGCCGCCGAGCCACTTCGGCGTACTGGCCGGTAACCAGCCGGGACCGCCGGCTTTCACGCGCTCGATGACTTTCGTACTCATGCCGCACGACGCGACGCCGACGAAGTAACGCATCGCTTCCCTGCCGTGGTGATCGACGAACGAAACGCGGCCGGCGTCGATGCGGCGCGTGCGTCCTTCGCGCAGGATGCGCGCGGCTGCACGGCTTTGCGCCGGAATTTCGAGTGAGCGCCGGAAGTCGCCGCCGGTGCCGCTCGGCAGTATGCCGAGTTCCGCGTCCTTGCCTGACGAAAGAATTCCGTTCGCCACTTCGGAGATCGTGCCGTCGCCGCCGCACGCGATGATCAGTTTCGTTCCGTTGCGCGCGGCGTCAGCGGCGATCGACGACGCGTCGCCGCGAACCTTCGTGAAGGCAATTTGAAACGCGCCGAACTCCGAACGCAGATCGCTCGCCACGCCGGGCCACGCCGCGCCCGTACTGCCGCCAGCCGAAGACGGATTAACGATCACTAAGGGCATCATCTGCGTAATCTGTGGATTGCTTTGTCTTGTTCGGCGAGCTCGGCGATCTTTTGCATCACTGCGTCGGCAATCTCTTTATGCGTGCGCAGTCGATCGGGTTTGTTCAGGTGTTCGCTGAGATCGATGAGCGGTCCGAAGTGAATGCGAATCACGTCTTCGCGGTTCCAGTTGCGCGCGACCTGGCGCGGCAGGCTGTTGCACAGTCCGGCAATGAACACGGGAATGACCTGCGGCTTCGCGTCCATGATCAACTTCCCGACCCCCGGTTGCGCGCGCAGAAACGAATACGGATCGTCGTTCTTGTTGCGCGTGCCTTCGGGATGAAAGCCGATGACGTTGCCGGGGCCGGTGCGCGCGAGTTCGGTTAACAGGCGAAACGAGAATTTATCGAAGGTGCGTTTCTCGGGGATCGGATTATCGCCGGTCGCGAAGAACGGCGGATACATGGACCACCAGCCCATGATGAGATTCACAAACAGTCCGAGTGGATTTTGGTAAAAGAAGCGACCGCGCACGGGAAAGAAAAGCTGTTTGCGCCAGGTGGTGTTGTAAAAAAGCACCGTCGAGACGGCATACATGTCGAAGAACGAACGATGATTCGCGACGAGCAACAGCGGCCGTTCACGCGACGCAGCCTCGATGTGTTCGAGACCGTAGACGTTCATGATGTTGTAAGTGCAGAGATGAATCCAGCCCGCGCCCATCGTGCTCTGGCACCACGTCCAGAAGCGTTTCCACCCGCCGCGATTCATACGACGGGTGAGTCGATACGCGAACCGTTCGAAACCCGAGAGCACCGCGAGTTCTTCTTTGGTGGGGACGACGGCTGTTGATTGTGCGGAGACGGGCGTTAGTTCTTGTGAACGCTCCAAACTTGACTCAACAGTTTCCAAGCCTCAACTCCGCAGCAGTCACTCGATCGAGAAGTACTTCGCCTCCGGATGGTGGACAATGATAGCCGATGTCGACTGTTCCGGCTCCAGCTGAAATTCCTCCGAGAGGCTGACGTCGATGCGGCTCGGATCCAGCAGCGTGAAAAGCTTTTCCTGATCTTCGAGACGCGGGCACGCCGGATAGCCGAAACTGTAACGCGAGCCCTGATAGTCCTGGTGAAACAGCCGCGACAACATCTTCGCGTCGTGGCCCGCAATCCCGAGCTCTTCACGCATTCGTTTGTGCCAGAACTCCGCGAGCGCCTCCGCCGCTTCAACACTCAGCCCGTGAAAGTAAAGATAGTTCGCATACTTGTCTGACTTGAACAACTCTTGCGCATATTCGCTCGCCCGACGCCCCACAGTAACGAGAGAAAACCCGACCACGTCCATGCGTCCCGACTCTTGCGAAGCAAAAAAATCTGCGAGACATAGATGCCGGTTCGCCGGCTGGCGCGGGAACGTGAACCGCACCTGCTCGTGCTGGTTCTCGTCATAGACAATCAAATCGTTGCCCGAAGACTGGCAGGCAAAATATCCGTAGACGACTTTCGGCACGAGCAACTGTTCAAATTCCGATCGCGCTTTCAGTTCTTCATAAATCGGGCGAACCTGTTCGTGCACCAGCAGTTGATACTGCGCCGGCGGCAACTTACCCTGCTTGAACTGCCATTGACCTTTGAACAATGCGTTCTCGTTAACGAAAGCAAAAATGTCCTGCAGCGGAATGTCTTCAACCACGCGTGAACCGAAAAAAGGCGGCGTCGGAATCGGCACATCGGGACTCACCAGTGAACGCGTCGTGTGCGTAGTGTTCCCACTCGGCGCCGCGCCGCGCGGCCGCGCCGCTTTGCGAATACCGAGCTTGGCCTCCTCGCCGACCAAGTCTTCAACATCCTCCGCGGCCTCTGCGTTCCCTTTCTGTTCCGATCCGTGTTCATCCGTCTGATCTGTGGCCCCGACCAGTTGGTCCATCGTGCGCAAACCCGCAAACGCATCGTTCGCGTAAAACAACCGCCCGTTATACAGCGACTTCAGATCCTCTTCCACGTAACGGCGCGTCAACGCCGCGCCACCGAGAATCACCGGTACCTTCACGCCGCGCTCGTTCATCAGCTCGAGGTTGTCTTTCATGATCAGCGTCGACTTCACGAGCAAGCCGCTCATCCCGATCGCATCCGCATTCGTCTCAACGGACGCTTGCAGAATGGCTTCGATCGGCTGCTTGATGCCGAGGTTGTGCACCTTGTAACCGTTGTTCGTGAGAATGATGTCGACGAGATTCTTGCCAATGTCGTGCACGTCGCCTTTAACGGTCGCCAGCACGAGGGTGCCTTTCGCGGTCGCGCCGCCTTTCTTCTCCATGAACGGTTCAAGAAACTTTACGGCCGCTTTCATCGCCTCAGCCGACTGCAACACGAACGGCAACTGCATCTGCCCCGCGCCGAAAAGATCGCCGACGACTTTCATGCCGTCGAGCAGGATGTTGTTGATGATGTCGAGCGCGGGGTGTGTTTCGAGCGCGAGCTTGAGCTCGTCTTCGAGACCGATCTTTTCGCCGTCGATGATATGGTTCTTCAAACGTTCTTCAACGGTCTCGCCTTTCGACGCCTTCTTCGCCGTCTTCGCCTGAACGCCTTCGAAGAGTTTCGTGAACTCAGTCAACGGATCGTAAACGCAAACGTCGTTGTCGAATCTGCGCTGGTCGTAGATCAACTCACGCGCGACCGCGAGCTCTTTTTCGCCGATACGATTCAACGGCTCGATCTTGCTGGCATTGACGATGGCCGCGTCGAGCCCGGCTTCGACCGCATCGTGCAGAAATACGGAATTCAACACGACACGCGCTGCGGGACTGAGACCGAAAGAGATGTTCGACACGCCGAGCAGCGTGAAAGCGCCGGGCAGTTCGCTCTTGATGCGTTTGATCGCCTCGATGGTTTCGAGTGCGTTGCGGCGATCCGCTTCGAGACCGGTCGAGATCGGCAGCGCAAGCGGATCGAAGAAGATGTCCGACGCCGGTAAGCCTGCCTCTTGCGTGGCTTGTTCGTAAGCACGCTTCGCAATCTTGAACTTGCCTTCGGCCGTGCGCGCCATTCCCTCTTCATCGATCGTGCCGATCACCACGCTCGCACCGTAACGTTTCGCGAGATCGATCACCTTGAGAAAACGCGGTACGCCGTCTTCGTAGTTCGTGGAATTGAGGATCGACTTGCCGCCCGCGTGTTGCAGCCCGGCTTCCATCTTCTGCCACTCGGTGGAGTCGAACATCAACGGCAGCTTGACCTGCGTCACGAGACGCGACGCGAGCTCGTGCATGTCGGCTTCGCCATCACGGCCGACGAAATCGACGTTCACGTCGAGGATGTGCGCGCCTTCGCGTTCTTGTGCCTTACCGAGTGCAACCAGACCGTCCCAGTCTTCGGCGTTCAGCAGCTCGCGCATTTTTTTCGAACCGCTTGCGTTGACGCGTTCGCCGATGATCAGAAACGAGGCGTCTTGCACGTAAGGCTGCTGGATGTAGATCGACGAGGCTGCCGGCACGAGCTTCGGATTGCGTTGCTTCGGGGTGATCCGCTGCATCGCTTCCACGACCTGGCGCAAGTGCGCGGGCGTCGTGCCGCAACAACCGCCGACGACGTTGACGCCGAAGTCGCTCGCGAAGTGGACCAGTTGGGCCGTGAAACTCTCCGGCGTTTCGTCGTAGTGCATCTTGCCGTCGACCACTGACGGCAAACCGGCGTTCGGCAACACTGAAACCGGCAGCGGCGCGTTTTCGCAGATGTAGCGAATGCTCTCGGTCATGTGTTTGGGACCGGTGCCGCAGTTCATGCCGATGACGTCGATCGGAAACGGCGCGAGAGATGTCAGCGCCGCGGAGATCTCGGTGCCGTTGAGCATCGTGCCGAATGTTTCGATCGTGACTTGCGCGATGACCGGTACGCGCGTGTGCTTTTCTTCAAATACGGAAAAGATCGCGCTGAGCGCGGCCTTCGTTTGCAGGAGATCCTGGCAGGTCTCGACGATCAGCATGTCCGCGCCGCCATCGAGAAGACCGCGCGCCTGGACCATGTACGCGTCGCGTAGATCTTTAAATGAGACTTGGCCGAGAGTCGGAAGTTTTCGTCCCGGCCCCATCGAGCCGGCGACCCACCGTGGTTTGTCTTTGGTCGAGTAATCGTTGGCGATGCGTTTCGCGAGTTGCGCGGCGCGCACGTTCATCTCGTAAGCTTTGTCGGCGATGCCGTATTCGGCGAAGTCGAAGGGTGTGCCGTTGAACGAGTTCGTCTCGATGATGTCGCAGCCGACGTCGAGAAACGCAGTGTGCACGTTTTCCACGGCGTCGGGCCGGGTCACGAGCAGGTTTTCGTTACAGCCTTCGAAGCGTGGTCCACCGAAGTCGTCAAGCGTAAGGTTCTGAACCTGGAGGTTAGTCCCCATTGCGCCGTCGAAGACGACGATACGTTCTTTAATAGCGTCGAGCAGATTGGGCATATTGCTGTGGTCGGTTCCAGTTGCCAATGAAAAAGCCCCGCGCTAACAACGCGGAGCCTCTAAAAGTGGCATCGAGCTGTTTAGCGGATTATTTTACGTGGCCGCAAGTCGCTTTAACTCACCACGTCAATTGTCAAAGCGTATTGAAGCATATCCTGGCGAGTTCTGTAAATGCGGCGGTCGCATTTGCCTCGTCACATGCTGCTTCTGATTCCAGCTTCAAACGGCTACAATGGGCCGCATGAACTTCACACCTGACACACCACTCAGACTAGACGACGGCGGCACGATTCGAGTCACGGGATCGCGAGTCACTATCGACATCCTCGTCACCGCATACCTACAGGGAGACAGTTTCGAGGAGATACATGAATCATTTCCTTCTGTGTCGCTGGAGGCTATTGGAAAAATTATCCCCTGGTATCTCGATAACCAGAGCGAAGTCGACCAGTATATTCGGAAGCGAGACGAGGAAGCAGAGAGACTCCGCCAGGAAATCGAAAGCGAGCCTCGTCATCAAGCGTTTATGGAGGAACTCCGACGACGCGCGGCAGAATACAAGCGGCGAAAGGCAGAATTAACGAAAGCTTAGTTTGGTAAAGGCAAAACCTCACACGAATGCTTCGTCTCCTCATCGACGAAAATGTTGACCATAGTATTCTTCGCGGGATAAAACTCCGTTTACCTCAGCTCGATTTCGTGCTCGTGAGAGATATCGGACTGGAAGGCGCGCCCGATGTCGAATTGCTTCAGTGGGCCGCACAGTCGGAGCGTGTCATCCTTACGCAGGACGTCAAGACTATGACTCGTGATGCCATCCACTTAGTGAAGACAGGACAGCAAATGGCAGGCGTAATCGTGGTTCCACAGAGATTAAGCACGGGCGCCGCCGTCAACGATTTAGAGATAGTTTTGGAGTGCTTGTCAGAGTCTGAGGCGCGGAATGACATAACTCACCTGCCTTTGTAAGAAAAGTAATCTGAAGGAACCGTAGCTATTTACCAATTAGGCTGAGACGCCGTACCATGCTCTTACATGCGACGCGCCATCTATCCCGGTTCGTTTGACCCCGTCACTAACGGCCATTTGGATATTATTGAGCGTGGGTGCAAACTGTTCGATGAGATCATCATCGCCATCCTCGTAAACCCCGAGAAGCAGCCGTTCTTCACTGTTGAAGAACGCCGCGAGATGCTCGCTGAAGTGTTGCAGCAGATCGATCGCCGAAACTGCGAACTGCGCGTGGATTCGTTCTCCGGATTGCTCGTGCAGTACGCGGTCGCGCAACAGGCGGACGTTATCGTCCGGGGCATCCGCGCCATTTCCGATTACGAGTACGAGCTACAGATGGCGCTCATGAATCGACGACTCGAGCCCGGCATCGAAACTGTGTTTATGATGCCCGCCGAGAGTTACTCGTACGTCAGCTCGCGGCTGGTCAAAGAAGTGTTCCAGTTAGGCGGCACAGTCCAAGGGCTCGTACCGCCGCTAATCGAAAGACGCATGAAAGAAAAGATCGCTCAACGATGAAAACGCTTTCCGCT
>DASXXL010000297.1:0-1524 GCA_036503085.1 Pyrinomonadaceae bacterium
GAGATACTCGCCGCCGAGTGCTTCCCGCGGCGCAAAGGCGATGCTGTGAATGAGAAAATCGAGCCGGCCAAACTCTTCGCCGACTTTGCGAAACGTCTCGTCGACCTCTTCCTGTTTCGTCACGTCGCACGAGAGCAACAGCGAACCCGGCATCGATTCGCTCGTCAGGCTCTCGACGTTCTCTTTCAAGCGATCGCCTTGATAAGTGAAAGCGAGCCGCGCGCCCGCTTCGTGCATGGCCTGGGCAGTGGCCCACGCAATCGAGCGCTTGTTGGCCACGCCAAAAATGATTCCGGTTTTGTTTTCGAGCATCAGATGTTTGCTTGCAGCTAGGCTGCCGCGCTTTCGGGTGAAGTCATGAGAGCTTTGTATTCGCCGCTTTCCACCCATTGCAGGATCTCGGCCACGCGCCACACAGGAAATGGATGACTCAAGCCGGAGGTGATCACGTCGGCCCAGAAACGATCGAGCGCCTTCTCGTCGTAGTTCTTCTGGAAGTCGCGGGCCTGGGCCAGAAACTGATCATAGTCGACGCGGGAAGCGAAAGTGCCGCCGGCGAGTTTCATCATCGTGCGGCCGACGACGTTTGCGTCCTGTGTGACGAGCAACGCTGCGCGATCGCAAGAGAGTTCGGCGCGCCGCGCCCACGCGAGCAATGCCGCACGCATGCTCATCGTCAGTAGTTCTTTGACGATGAACGTGAGTGGCGACGCGAGCACCGCGGTCTTGGCGAGAAACTCGATCAAACGCGCGGCGGTGAGATAGAGCACGTGCTCCGAGTGAATGTGTCCGACTTCGTGTGCGACGACGGCGAGCACTTCTTCATCGTTTAGGCGCTCGATCAGTTGTGAATAGAGCACGATCACCGGCCGTTCGACGCCGCCCGTGAACGCGTTCACGATCGGATTTTGTTGGACGAAAAGTTCCGGCATGTCGACGCCAAGTGTCGTGCAGGCGATCTGCAACTTCGCGTAAAGATCGGGACATTGCGTCGGCGTGACTTTAACGGCGCTGGCCGTGAAGATGACGCGAATGGCCGACTCGCCGGTGACGGCGAGCAGTTTCTTGAGCGCCGAATCGATTCCCGGAATCGCGCGCAACGCGGCGAGCGCGCGGCGATCGTCGGGATGGATGTACTGGTCCTTGTCGAGATGCGCGAATTTCTTGTGCGGCGCATCGGAAAGCGGCAAGCGGCAGCGCCCGCAGCGCGCGTCGCCCGCATCGAGCCGGATTGTGTTGCGTTGCCCGCAGTAACGACAGCGGATTGAGTTTTCGTTGTCAGCCATGTTGGTGCTCATGATATCAGTGTTTGAAGTGCCTCACACCTGTAAAGACCATCGCCAGTCCGTGCTCGTCCGCGGCAGCGATGACTTCTTCGTCACGCACTGAGCCACCGGGTTGAATCACGGCGGTGATGCCGTGACGCGCGGCTTCGTCGAGACCATCGCGAAAGGGGAAGAAAGCGTCGGACGCGAGCACCGAGCCCGCAACCGGAAGTTGGGCACGCATCGCGCCGATCTTTAC
>DASXXL010000298.1:0-11812 GCA_036503085.1 Pyrinomonadaceae bacterium
GTGGTGGGAAAAATTGTTGACGGCGTCTCGATGACGCTCGCGGAGCTCTCGCCTGAAGTGGCAGGCGATATTTACGATCGCGGCATCATCCTCACTGGCGGTGGCGCGTTATTGAACGGCATCGATGACTACCTGCGCGAACAAACGAAACTGACCGTGCGAGTCGCGGACGAGCCGCGCTACGCGATCGTGCGCGGCCTGGCGCAGATGTTCGACGACCCGTTGCTACTCCGCCGCGTCGTGCGGAGCGACGCCCCTCCTCTTCTCGACGAAGAGAACGAAGCCTACTCGATGTAAGAGTTCTCACTTCTTTCGGTGAGCTAATACTCAAACGGACGGAAGGAATGTGGCAAAAAACCGCGAGTCCGCGGCGCTGGATCTGGGCTTCCGGCAACCGCGGACCCCTGGCCCCCTTCGACTAGGGCCAACCGAGACGTAATTTTTCTGTTTACGGCGGGGCGCTAGTCGTTTTACGATGGGCCGTCTTTGACAATTCGACAACGGCCATGTGCGCGGCTCAACCCACTAACGAGTGATGAGCATCGCCGTTGAGCATGAAAGGTTCATACTCACGGCGAAAAACAACAGCGAGCGCATCTTACTCCCAAGTGCGAGTAGATGCAAGCGAGACGTTTGTCAGGTCCCCGTAACAACCAGGACCGAATGGGCCAAACCCGCGGCGCCGCAACTCCCAATGAAGGGAGACGTGCGCTGATGGGGAACCCGCGTCCAAAACCTCTGCGGCTCGCGGAGAAGTTGTTGCAGATTCGGAAAGGGCTGGAACTCTCGCAAACACAGATGCTCGCCCGCATGGGCCTGGAAGAGGTCATGCACTACGGGCGGATCTCGGAGTATGAGCAGGGCAAACGCGAGCCGACGCTGATGACGCTGCTGGCTTACGCGCGCGCCGCGAGCGTGCACCTTGAAGACATTGTCGACGACGACCTGGACCTGCCGCGTAAACTTCCCGGCAACGTCAACTACCGCGGTCTCGCGCGCAAATCATCCACCCGGCGTAAGTAATACCAAAGCACAGCGTCACGAGTTAGAGCGGTAGCACCCGAAGGGTGCGGCCAGAAGGTAGCCAGGGGCGAGCGCGAAGCGCGCTGCCCCTGGGATTTTAAGAAGAGCGATCGAGGCCCGAAGGGCCGAGAGAAGACAGCGTCCCTTCCTTCGCGCATCAGCTCACGGTAATATCTCGTCCGCGGGCGCATGCAAGTTTTCTACTCACCTCGTTATTACGCCGACATCGGCCAGGGACACATCTTTCCCATTCGTAAATTTGAGCTGGTTCGCGATCGACTACTTGCGGAAGGCACGCTGCACGCCGAGGAAATCGTCGAGCCGGCGCCCGCCATGGTCGAGCAGGCGCTGCTTGTCCACACGGAAGACTACATTTCACGTCTCTGCTCCGGCGCGTTAACCACAAAAGAACTGCGCCGCCTCGGACTGCCGTGGTCGGAATCACTCGTCAATCGTTCGTTCTACGCCGCGGGTGGAACTGTAGCTGCCGCACACGCCGCGTTGGTTGAAGGCTATGGTTCGAATCTCGCCGGCGGTACGCATCATTCGTTTGCCGATCGTGGCGAAGGCTTTTGTGTACTCAACGATGTCGCCATCGCGATTCGCCTGTTGCGAGAAGAAGGGCTGATCCGACGTGCGGCGATTGTCGATTGCGACGTTCATCAGGGCAACGGCACTGCGACGATCTTCACCGGCGACGCCGACACGTTTACTTTCTCGATTCACGGCGCGAATAACTATCCGCTGTTCAAAACGCGCTCGACGCTCGATGTCGAACTGCCGGACGGTACGGCGGATGACGCGTATCTCGCGTGTTTGACCAGTCACTTACCCACAGTCTTCGCTTTCGATCCGGAGATCGTCTTCTATCTCGCGGGCGCCGATCCGTACGCGGGTGACAAACTCGGGCGTCTTGGCTTGTCGATCGAGGGCTTACGCGAAAGAGATCTCTGCGTCTTGCGCGAGTGTTACGAGCGTGAAGTGCCGCTGGTAACAGTGATGTCCGGCGGCTACGGCAAAGACATCAACGACACGATCGAGATCCACTGCAACACCATTCGCGCCGTGAAAGAGGTGTTCGAATCGCAAGTCGCCGTCCGGCGTTTCGCCTGAAACACTGATGCGCAGAATTCTTCGTTGGATATTTTTAGGAGTGTTGGGCGTCGTGGTGGGCCTGATCGCCTACAACGCCATATTCTTCGTGCGTGTCTATTGGTTGCGCAACCATAATCCCTCATCGACGTCGCTGATTGACACGCGTACGAGCGAAGCGCGAGCGAAACGACAGCAACCGAGGCGCGAACAGGTCTGGGTGCCGCTCGAGCGCATCTCACCCAATCTTCAGCGCGCGGTGCTCGCTGGTGAAGACACAAACTTCATGACTCATCGCGGCTTCGACTACGACGCGATTCAGAAAGCCTGGGAACAGGCGCAACGAGAAGCCGCGAAGGAAGCGAAACGCGAAGGCGAAGACGATGATTGGCTGCCGAACTTTCCCGAGTTCAAACGCGGCGCTTCGACCATTTCCCAGCAACTAGCAAAAAATCTCTATCTCTCCTCACAGCGATCGTTCATCCGCAAGGGTCAGGAAGCTTTAGTGACGATCATGCTGGAGCGCTTGCTGACGAAGCGTCGCATCCTGGAGATCTATCTGAACGTGATCGAGTGGGGCGACGGAGTTTACGGCGCGGAAGCGGCGTCGCAAAAGTACTTTCACAAACCCGCCTCAGCGCTAACCGTAAACGAAGCCGCCTTCCTCTCGGCGATGATTCCCAACCCGCGCACCGTCTTCAACCCCCAGGTGAACCCTCGTCGCGTCGCGCGCCGCCAGCGCATCATCCTCCGTGGTATGCCGTACGTGCGCCTGCCTTAGTCGAGCTCGCCTTTCACGTCTTCGGCCCGGAAGCCGATTCGTCGTGTTTGTCGTTCTGGCGCCGCCAACAAAGTGCGTACTGCGTCAAACACGACTTTGAATTTCGCATTGTAGTTTTGCTCGAGGTCGTCGAGTCGGCGATTCAGCTCAGCGTTCGAGGCCAGCATTTCGCGCAGACGAACAAACGTCCGCATGATTTGAATGTTAACCTCTACTGCACGATCACTCTTCAACACGCTCGAAAGCATCAGGATACCGTGCTCCGTGAAGGCGTAGGGCCGGTATTTTATGTTTTTTCCGGGCGGATCTTTTAAGGTCACAAATTGTGACCTTAAAAATGGCCTATTCAAGGTCACATTTTGTGACCTTGAACGAGTGAGGGTTGTTTCGTGCCAAGCCGCTGTTTCCTCAGTGGTAAGCTGAAACATGAAGTCGTCCGGGAAGCGGTTCAGATTTCGTTTTACTGCTTGATTGAGGACTTTCGTGGAAACGCCGTACAAGCGTGCTAACTCGCGATCGAGAATTACCTTGTGACCGCGAATCAACAGTATGCAGTTTTCGATTGATGACTCTGGAAGAGCGACTAAGTCGTCTGGCATTGTGAGGTCTCCTTGTGAGGTATTCGGCCAAACAAACTTACCCCAAAAATATCGTTTCGAGAAAGGCCTTGAAATAGAGTTTAGTGCGGTGACCCGGGTGTGCGGGAGGCGCTCACGGTGAAGGAGTTTAGGAAGCGGGAGACGTTGGGGTCGGGGCGCCACGAGAAGGTGGCGCCGATGTACATCTGGCGCTGGCCGCCGCGAACTGTGGTAAACGCCCGCATCTTGCCGGGCACCGTGCAGGAGTGTAGATCGAATTCAATGGCCGTGTAGCCGGGCGCCGGCAGTTTTCTCTCACCTTCCAGCTCACACGAGAATGCACCACCGCCAGCCTCGTGATAACCCTGACCGAGTCCTTTTAGAAAACTACCCACCGTATAAATTAAGGCGCTTCGATCGCTTTCCCCAAAGGATGGCGCTGTCACCCAGATCATCGTGTAAAACGAATAACCGTCACGCACCTTGTAGACGTTCACGTCAGCGGTTCCGCTCGGCGTGCCGTCAAAGGGCACGGTAATCACTTCCTGTTGGCCGTCGGCAGGCATTTGCGCGGTAAAGTTTTCGCCGGGAGGACTAAACGCGCGCCACTGTTTCGGCGACATATCGGTGGCCCATGCCAGGTCGGGATTGGAGGGTTGCGCCCATGCTTCAGATCGGGGTGTGGCGGCAGATGTCCCCGCCGGTGTTAAGGAAGATATACTCGCGGTTGCAGGTGAAGTAGTGGCGGTGTTCGGGCGCGCGTCAGTAATGAGCGTGAGGTTGGTTAGTTCGGAGTAGTTTTGTTTTGGCCTCTTTGCCGCAGGTGTAACCGCGTTCACGCTCGCAGCCGGTTCTCTGCGCTGGGCTTTCGCCTTCGCAAACTCCCACGGTGCGATCGGATTCTCGCCTTGCCACAAGCCGCGCTTTTCATTTCGTGCAGCCAGCTCCGACTGCTGATACACCTCGCGATCGGAAGCGCTCAGACGATCCTGATTACTCGTATCAAACCACGCCACGCCGTCGCGAATCATCTGCGCGCCGATGTCGACATTGTTCAGCGTAACGCGTCCAACTAGACTGCCGTCCGACGCGATGCCCGAATATTCAACCAACACAGACTTGTCGTAAACGAGCTCACTGAGATGTTTCTTCGCTACGTCGCCAAACAATTGATCGCGTTCAGGCGCATCGACTGCGAGCAGCTTGATCCGCACCGGCCGGTTGAGATTGAAAACAGTTATGACGTCGCCGTCGTTAACCTCGACGACGCGTCCAAACAGAGTTGCGGCGGAAGCGTTGAAGCAAAGAAGCGTGAGGAGCAGGAAAGCCGGTACGAAGTAGCGCGTCATAAGTCTCCGCAGCGTGTCTATCGCCCTTTGCAGGGCTGGTTCGTTTCTCTTAATGATCCAGGGGCTGCGCGCGTCGCGCTTGCCCCTGGCTACCTTCTGTCCGCGCCTTCGGCGCTCATCGCTCAGTTTCGAAAAGACCCCTCGCGAACTCTCCCCGCGCCTTCGGCGCTCACCGCCGGGTTTCGAAAAGACCTCTCGCGAACTTTTTCGCCCTAGATCGCGAACTCTTTCGCCAGTTTCAATTCGGCTTTGCGCAATTCGAAACGGCCGCGGCCGATATTGCCTTCGGTGTTCAATGCCAACACGACGAAGTAGTCCTTGCTGAGCAGTCGCATCAGCATCACCGCGCCTTCGAGCGAAATCACGAGCTCGCGCAGGCCACCGAGGCCGGTGTCGGCGCCGGCTCGCTGCGCGCTGCGCACGAGCGACGTAAACTCCGCGGCCGCGACGTCGAGGTTCGCTTCCGCACCCGCTTGGCCCAGTACCTTCTCAACGGCAATTCCATCGGTTCCCATTATGAGCGCACCGAGGCTGCCCTCGGTGCGTTCGATAATGGACTCAAGCATCTCCTTAAACATCATGGCCTCCAATTACGGACGTTGGCCGCTCAGCGTGCCGGGCCGCGCTGTGGTCGCGCCGGCAGGACTGTTCGGAGTGGGAGCACTCAGCAATTGCGGCTGAGTTGTTGGTGTCGTTTGAGGCTGAGGCTGCTGCTGCAACTGCGTCGGCGTCGGCGTGTTACTCGGCGGGTTGCCAAGTGGAACCGGCTGAGGAATCGTGACCGAACGTTGACCAGTGCTGACAGTGCCTGCGGTTGGACGTCCCTGATAATCCGGACGATAAATGTGCGGCGTGATGAAGAACAGGATTTCACTGTTCTGCCGCGTCGTCAGTTTGCGCTTGAAGAGATTGCCGACGACGGGAATCGAAGCGAGCCCCGGCGTGCGTTGCTGAGTTTCACCTTCGGTATCCGCCAACACACCGCCCATGACAGTCGTGCCGCCGTCCGGAACGAGCACTTCCGACTGCATCCGCTGTGTGTCGATACCCGGGACGCCGCCGACGGCGATACCGGTATTGATGGTGTTGTTTTCGATCGTGACGCGCAAGACGACCGTGCCCGCGTCCGTAATCTGCGGCGTAATCGAGAGACGCAGCGGAACAGAGACGAACGTCGTCGTCACAACGGCAGTACCGCTGGCAGCCTGCGTTGTTTGCACCGGAATCTGCGAACCACTTTCGATCTGCGCCGGACGATCGTTCAACGCAGTGACGCGTGGGGTCGCGACTGTCTTCGCCTGGCCGCGCGATTCAGCAAGCGTAATTAACGCACTGATCTGGGCGCTGCCAATCAAGCCGGTCGTCAAACCAATCACGGTGGTCGCCGCCGCGGCCGCGAGGTTATTCAACGGCGCCGGTGTGCCGCCCAAACCACCAAACACGCTGAACGGGTTTGGACCAGACTTCACGCCGGTCGCGTTTCCACCACCCGAGCCACCAGAACCCCCCGAACCGGAACCGCCGGAACCAGAACCGCCGCTTCCCGAACCGCTGTTCGTGTTCTGCGCGGGCAGCGTGGAAACGTTAGCCAAACCACCACGACCCAAGTTTGCCACGCCGAGCGAAAGCTGCGCGCCGAGGTCGCGGCTGAAGTTACGTTGCGCAATGACGATGCGCGTTTCGATCTCGACCTGCGGCTCAGGCTGGTCCAGGATCGCAACCAACTGCCGAATCGCATCGATGTTCTCTTTCACGTCCGTGATGATCAGCGTGTTGCTGCGGCCATCGACTTCGATCGAACCACGACGCGAAAGTCGTCGCGAAATGATCGGCAACAAGCCTTGATCGCCGCTGCCGCCGGTCGCATCGCCACCAGCGCCACCACTGAAACTGAGGTTAGTCGCGCCACCGGAGAATGCGCCCGTCGATCCGGCTGCCTGGGCCAACGTGCCCGAAGCGCGCGCGTAATTAAGACGAATAAATTCCGTGACGAGCGGCGAAGCATCCAAACGCGAGTCGTTGATCACCTTCTGCGTTTCGGCTTCTTTCGCCAACACATCGGTCGTTGCCACGCGCAAAATGTTGCCGTTGACTTCAATACCGAGACGGTTCGCTTTCAGCACCGCGTCGAGTGCGACGTTCCACGGCACATCCTGCACGTTCACCGTCACGGGCACTGCCGCTACCGACGCATCGATGACGAAGTTCACGCCGTACTGTTCGGTGATGTAGTTGAGGATGTCGCGGATGTCGGCGTTGACGACGTTCAGGTTGATCGGCTCGCCGACGAAACCCGGTTGTCCGTACTGTCGCCCTTGTTCCGACTGTTTGTCCGCGCCGCGCGAGATGCCCGCCGGCGGAGTCGGAGTCGGCGCCGCTGCGAGACTCTGCTGGGCCGAGCTCCGGTCGTCCAAACGCGCGAGGGCGTCTGAATACTTGAGGGCCAATGCAGGCGAGACGCCTGCGGTCCCAGGGGCAGCCAAAGCGCTTGTCGCGGGCGTGCAGACAAGCAACAGGACGAGCGTGGTCCAGATGGCTGATCTAACTCGAGGCTGATAAGACATCGTTCCCTCCTTAGGGGGATTTCAGAACTCACCGCCACGCACTACGCTCGATTGCCTGGGCAAATAAGCGCGCGCCGCACTAAACGCGGCGAGTCCTGGTTGTCAAAAGAGCGCCGGTGTTTTGTGAAGAACACCAGCGCCGAAGCGGTCTGGTCTAGCAACCAAACCAAAGTTGTTAGGGGTTGGCGGCCGCGACTGCGGTGCCGCCAGGAGCAGGTACCGAGTTCACCGAGCTCGGTTGTCGCAAAGACTTGGAGAAGGGTTTTGTTTCGCGATGGCCATCGCTGAACACGGTTTCACGACGGAACACCAGGCGGTTATCTTCGATCGCGACCAACTGGCCGTCGTAGAAGGTCTCGCCCGGATAGATCACGTACGAAAGTTTGATTGGAGTTGCTTCGACGATAGCGGCGTAGCCGCGCGGCGTGCGGGAGATTCCGATCACCTCAATCTCGCTGAGCAACAACGCTGTGGTGGGCTTCGGAGCGGGCATGCGCGCGCTCATCGCGGCGGCTTTCTGCGCCTTGTAACGATTGATGCGCTCTTGAATCGAGGCCACCGGAACCTGATTGGCAATTTTCTTTTCGACGACACGCGGCGGCTCATACTTGCGGAAAGGATCGCGACCAGCGGACGGTATTTTCTTCGCGGCCGTAGACTTCTGTTGCGGCTGCGCGTTATTTGCAGCTCCGTCCTGGGCCATGGCCGTAACGAACAAACCACTAACCAGCAGCACTGCGCCGAGTAGCGAAGCCGTCAACCAAACTCTCGATGTTTTGTTGTCGTGGATCATGATGACTCTCTTCGTTATTTTGCGGGCTGAGTAGAAGCGGGTGTCGTCGTGCCGCCACCTGCGCCTTTCGCGTTACCCTGCGGCTGGCCCTGCAAACGCTCGGAGGAAACGTAGTAAGCCGTGAGATCGAAACGCGCTTCGACAGTCTTAGTCAGCGACTGCTTTTCGAGTTGCTTGAGTTCGAAGTTGGTGATCGAAACGATGCGCTGATAATGGGCCAACTGTTCGAAGAACGCGCGCAGGCCCGTGAAGCCGCTCACCACGTTGACTTCAATCTTCTTGCCGCTGTAGTTGTCCTGCTGGATGTCTTCCTTCGGATTGAAACGGCTCAGCACCAGACCGTTGTTGCGCGCGCGATCCTGAATTCCCTGCAACACCATCGTCAGCTCGCGCTGTTCCGGCAGCAGTGCTTTCAGCTCCGCGTACTCTTCTTCGCGCGCTTTGTAAGTCGCTTTGAAGTTGTTCAGATTCTGCGAAACGATCTGCGCCTGCGCATTCAACGGCCGCAAGCGCGCGATCTCGTCTTCCATCGACTTCGTTTCTTTGCGCGTACCGCCGGTCACGAAGTACGAGAACGCGAAGTACAGCCCGCCGCCGATAAAGAGAAAGGCGACGAGTCGCAGGTACCAGGGAAGGGTTGGAAGTTTGCCGAGTTTCATTTCATTGGTCCTTTTAGAAGGCTTGTGGCCCTACTTCTTCATCGCGACCTGACCCGCCGGAGCAGGCGCGGATTGCGGCTGGGTCTTCGAATTGTCTTTGCCGAAGCTTGCTTTGACCGTGAAGACGACGACTTCGGGCTTCGGCGCGTTTGTATCGCCGGAAGCACTCGGCGCTGCGCTCGCAGCGGGCGTCGTGGTCGAAGCTGACGACGAGTCTTTCACCGCTTCTCTTTGCGTTTCGATGTTGAGATTGCTGAAGAGTCCGCCGGAGAATTCCAGGCTCTGACCAAACTTAGTAACTGAATACTCGTTCGGCGATTCGCCCTTGATCGTTACTTCGCCATCTTTCTGTTCGATACTCGTCAGGTAAAGACCGGGCACGGCGTCGAAGCGGGCTTTGATCTCCTGCAGCACGGCGCTGGGACCTTGTTGCGACTCGCGCAGTTTCTTGATCGCGTCGATGCGCGCCTGAATCTCTTTCGTCTTCTTCTCGAGTTCCTGTTGCTCTTTTTGAATCGCGAGCATCTGCTGGTTGATGCGCTTCTGGTTGTCGAGTTCCCTTTGTGCGGCGCTGTACGCCATGTTCGTGCTGACGTAGTCGTAACCCATCGCGAGGACCATCAAACCAAACACTGTCATCGCGAGCAGCAGCGTCTGAATACGCGGACTCGCTACTTTGTCTTCAACTGCCGCGACGCCCTGCGGCCGATCCGTGACTGACTCGAGCAGGTTTATCTTGATCATGCTTCCACTCCTCTCAACGCGAGCCCGACCGCCACCGCCATCTCCGGCACGATCTCGCGCATGTAGTCCGGATCAAACTTCTTCCCGTCGACTTCGATCTGCTTGAACGGATCGAAAACCTCGACTGGGATTTCAAACTTCCGCGCGAGGAAATCCGCGAGGCCCGGCAGCTTCGAACCACCACCGGCGAGGAGAATCTTTTGTATCGTTGCTTCGCCTTCCTGAACGGTCGCGCGATAGAAGTCGAAAGTTTTCTTCACCTCGAGCGCCAGCGTTTCCGAAACCGTCTCGATGATCGGCTGAATGGGTCGCGCTTCGACGTTGTCGGGCAAAGCCATGCCGCGCTTTACGCCTTCGGCTTGTTCGAAGCTGAGACCGAGTTCTTTTTGCAGCAGGCTCGTGTACTGGCTGCCGCCGGCTGAAGCATCGCGCGCGAAGATCGAACGCGTGCCGTTGAGGATGTTGATGTTCATCGTCGCCGCGCCGATATTCAGCAGCGCAACGATCTCACCCGGTCGCGGGTGATAGTTCACCTCGTAGCAGTTCTGTAAAGCGAACGCATCGACATCGATTATCACCGGCTGCTTGCCGGCGAGCTGGATTGCCTGTTTGACGTTCGCGATCTTGTCGCTCTTGCAAGCGGCCATCAGGACGTGCAACGCGTCGTCCGAGCGGCTGGTCAGTTCGTAATCGAGATTCACGTCGGCGATGTCGAAAGGAATGTGCTCTTCGGCGTGCCAACTAAACGACTCCTGCAACTCTTCCTGGCTCATCTGCGGCAGCACGATGTTTTTCACGATCACGGAGTGGCCGCTCACGCCGGCGGCAACTCTCGTCGTGCGGATCTGATGTTCGCTGAAGATCTGCGCGATGACGTTGGAGACGTTGTTAAGCTCCATGATCTGGCCGTCAACAATCGTGTCGGTCTGGAGGTTCTCAAAGCCGAGATTCAGGAGCTGCAAGGTCGCTCCCTTTTTGGCGAGCTCCACTGCTTTGACCGAGCTGGAGCCGATGTCGAGACCGACGAGGTTCTTTTTGCCGGAGCTTTTTTTGAACATGTTAGTTGGTCCTCACCGCGGCAGCGCGTTGTTTGTTTTGTTGACGGAGGCGGGCACGGGCTTTGCGGGCGCGCGGCAGTTGTCGTTTGACGAGTTTCAGGGTGGCAGCAGGTTTGGTTTGCATGAAGGTGACGGTCCCTTTGCGTGGCAGGTGATTGGCAGGTAAGGCAGGAATGAAGCTCATCGGGAACCCAGCCAAGTTGGTAACGACCAACTTCCGTAGGCTTTGCGACCTCCGCTCGCGCGAAGTGTGCCTTTATCGTTGCTCCAAGTATGTAAGCGGGACTGACCGCTGGTTTTAATCCAGGTAGGCACCCGGTAAACGGCAGGCTATGCCGTTAACCTCTGTGAGAGTACATTAATGAGCCAAACAATGTCAACCGCTATTTTGCGTGGTTTAACTGAAAGTATAGCAGGAGTTAAGCTACTTTATGATGCGCTTTGCGGGCTACTTTCTGGAAGAAACCGCCGTGTATTCCAGTTTCGGTTTTGTCCTTAAACGGCTCTATCTGAGTCTTTGATCTTGACCGTCTTGGCCGGGATGCCGACGACAATGTGGTGCGGTGCGACGTCGCGGGTGACCACGGCGCTCGTGCCGATCATGGCGCGCTCGCCGATCTGCACTCCCGCGAGCACCGTCGCGTGGTAGGTAATGCGAACGCCGTTGCCGATGCGCGTCCGTGGGGTGTCCACCTTGTGGATGTCGTAGATGTCGTGGCTGTGGGAGTAGATGTTGGCGTAGTCGGAGATCGAGACGTCGTCGCCGATGTCGATGCCGCCGCGATCGTCGAGCAGCACGTTCCGGTGGACGACGACGTTGTTGCCGACCGAGAGGTTGTAACCAAACGACCACTCGACGAAGTGCCAGCATTTAAAGTTGTCGCCGACGCTGCGAAAGATGAGCGGCGCCAACACGCGGCGGAAGCGATGTCCGAATAGCGCGTTCTGTCCAAGCGGCGAACGGTCGAACATCTGCCACAACCAGATCATCGGTTTGCGTTCGGCGTAAAGTTTTTTGTCGATGTCAGTGTAGTACTCGGGCTCCGTCGCCACGTTCCGTGGATCGAGTGAGTGGTAAGCAGCACGGGCAGCCAGGCTCAGTTTCTCCGCATCCGTTTGCGCAGCGCCGTAGTAGATGTCGAACAACGTGTCGCGCACGACTTCATTCGGG
>DASXXL010000299.1:0-6225 GCA_036503085.1 Pyrinomonadaceae bacterium
AGAAAGAGGCCGAGTCCTGATCGCCGACGACGATCGGAAGATCCTGGACCTATTGGTCGATCTGCTCGAGCTCGAAGGCTACGAAATCGCGGCGGCGGCTGACGGCGCCGAAGCGCTCGAGTTGGCCCACTCGTTCGACCCGGACGTAGTCGTGAGCGACGTGGTCATGCCGGTGGTCGGCGGTCTCGAACTCTGTCGTCGTTTGAAAGACGATCCGCGCACGGCTTACATGCCCGTGCTCCTGATCAGCGGCATCCGCAAGGCCGAAACCGCCGGCATCGAGGGACTCTACGCGGGCGCGGACGATTATCTCGACCTCCCCTTCCGTAACGAAGAACTGCTCGTGAAGGTCGCGCGTTTGGTCGAACGTCATCGCATCGAACGTCACTATCGCGAGATCGTCGAGCAGGCCGCCGACATCATTTACGCGCGTGACATGAATGGTTACATCACCAGCATGAACGCCGCGGGCGCGCGCTTCTTCGGCTGTTCGCCGCTGGAGATGCGCGGCAAACACTTGAGCGAATTTATCGGCGCGAAAGCTGCGGCGTGTGATATCGAGCAGATGAGGAACCACACGGGTCCGTTACCGTTGCGGTCGACGTATACCTTGCGCGATGCAAAGGGTGAGGCGCGCTGTCTCGAAGGAATGATCACGGTCGAGCGCGATCGGCGCGGGAACGCGATCGGCGTTCGCGGTGTCGTGCGCGATATCACGGACCAGCAAAAAGCCGACGAAGCGATACGCCAGAGCGAAGAGCGTTATCGCGAGTTGTTTGAAAACGCGAACGACATCATCTACACGCACGATCTGCAGGGCAACTTCACCTCGTTGAATCGCAGCGGCGAAATCATCACCGGTTACTCACGTGAAGAGACAGTAAAGATGAACGTGGCGGACGTGCTCGCGCCTGAGTATCTCGATCTCGCGCGCCAGATGATCAAGCAGAAAGCCGCGGAACGTGTCTCGACTGTTTACGAGCTCGATATTATCTCCAAGAGCGGACGCCGCGTGCGACTGGAAGTCAGCACGCGTTTGATCTTTCGCGACGGCAAGCCTATCGGCGTGCAGGGCATCGCGCGCGATCTCACCGAGCGCAAGGACTCGGAAGAAGCGTTGCGCGAGACGCAAGCGCTCTTCAACAGCTTCATGGATAACAGTCCCGCCGTGGCGTTTATGAAAGACCACACGGGACGCTACGTCTACGTCAACAAACCTTTCGAACGCTTGTTTGGCCAGAAACTCAGCTTTCTCAAAGGCCGCATGAGTTTCGACTGGTTGCCTTCCGAGACAGCGACGCAAACTCACGAGCACGATCTGAAGATTCTCACGAGTGGAATACCCGAGCAGATCATCGAGACGATTCCGACCGAAGATGGCACACCGCATTACTGGCTCGTATTCAAGTTTCCGATGAGCGACGCGGCGGGGAATAGATACGTCGCGGGTGTCGGCGTTGACATTACCGAACGTCGTCGCGCGGAAAAGGCGCTCGCCAAACAGGCCCAACGCGAAGCGATGATTCATCGCATCTCGCAGGCGATTCGTTGCTCGCTCGACAGTCACGAGATTTATCAGACTGCGGTGCGCGAGCTTGGTTCGTATCTCGCCGTGGATCGCTGTTCGCTGTTCATGCGAGACGATCGCGCGAAGTGTGCGATGAACGTCGCCGAGTATCACGCGGAAGGTGTGCAGCCGGCGGCGTCGGATTTTGCGTTGGCCCACTTGCAATCGCTGATTAAAGCGCTGGACGAAACGGGGGTGTTGCCTTTTAAAGAAGCTGCGAGCGACAAGCGCATCGCGGATCTCTATCACAACATCCTCGCGAAAGCCGACGTGAAGTCGATCATGTACGTGGCGATCAGAGTCGGCGATGACGTGCCGGCGGCGTTTGCTCTCTCGACTACGTCAAACACGCGCGAATGGACCGAAGCAGACATCGCGATCGCCAAAGCGGTAGCTGACCAAACCGGAATCGCGATCCGCCAAGCCGAGCTTTTCCAGCAGGCCGAGAGCACTTCCGTTCGCGAAGCGCTCGTGAATCGTTTGACGATGGCCATTCGCGCTTCGCTGAGTTTGCCTGAAGTGCTGAGCACGGCGACGCGCGAACTCGGCAATGCGCTCTCGGCGTCGCGAGTTCACCTGTTTCTATCCAACAGCGAAGAAGTTGGTTCGCCTTCGGAACACGAGTACCTCGCGGCTGACGTGAAGAGCATCATGCCGATGGAGATCGGCGGCAACGATCCGATCGGGTTTCGCTTATCGGCGTCGAGCCTGCCTCTGATCATTGACGACACGTTGAACTATGACGACGCTTCGCCGAAGCTGACGGATTACATTCGCGCGCAAGCGAAACGATTCGGCGTCCGCTCGCAGATCAATTATCCATTGATCGTCAAAGGACAATTTCGCGGGGTTTTGAGTATTCATCAAACGGATCGTAGTCGCCGCTGGGCCGAGGAAGAGCTGTCGCTCGTCGAAGCGCTCGCGGAACGGTTGTCGATCGGCATCGCGCAAGCGGAGTTGTTCGAGATGGTCTCGCGCGGCAAGACCGAGTGGGAAACGACTTTTGACTCGATGTCTGACGGCATCTTTATCTTCAATCGCAACGGCGAGCTGAGCCGCGTGAATCGCGCGGGCGCCGCAATGGAAGCGGTGCATCCGCGATTGCTGCTCGGCCGGCAGTGTTGCGACATCCTGCGCACCAGCGGCGAAGATGAAGGATGCGTGGTTGAGAAGGCGTTGGAGACGTGTCGCAGCGTCACGATCGAGATCACGCCGGAACGTCTGAATCGGCCCTTGCTCGTCACGATTGAACCAGTGCTCGACGACTCGAACAAGGCTGCCGCTGTCGTTTGCACGGCGCGCGATCTGTCGGAGCTGCGCAAAGTGCAGGCCCTCGCGCGCGAACATCAGTCGTTGCTGAATAACATTCTCGAGAGCGCGCGCGAATCGATCTATGCGGTCGATCCCGACGGTAATTTCAAGTGGTGCAACACCGCGACCTTGAACGGCCTCGGCTACGAACGCATCGAGTTCATCGGGCGACCGCTGCTCGACATGGTCTACGAAAGCGATCGCGAGTTGGTGGGCGAGAAGCTCGCGGCGGCTTTGACGGGCGTGCCGCAAACTTACGAGATGCGCTATTTCTCGCACGATGGACATCTGCGTCACGCGCGCGTCGATAACTCGCCCCTCGTCGTCGAAGGCAAAACCACGGGCGTGCTCGGCATTGCGCGTGACATCACCGAGCAGAAAGAAGAACGCGAACGCGCCGCACGCGCTGACAAATTGCGCGCGTTGGGCCAACTAGCGTCCGGCGTGGCCCACGACTTCAACAATTCGCTCGCCGCGATACTCGGCCGCGCGCAACTCCTGCGTCGTCAGGTCAACGAACCCGCGCTCGTGCGCAACCTCGACATTATTCAAACCGCAGCGGAAGACGCGGCCGCGACTGTGCGCCGCATTCAAACGTTTGCGCGGAAGTCGCCGGTGAAAGAGTTTGAGCGGCTCGACGTGGGCAGCTTGTTGAATGATGCGATCGAGATCACGCGCACGCGCTGGGAGAACGAAGCGCGGCTGCGCGGGCTGGAGTATGAAGTCAGGCTCGAAGCGGAAGCCGGTCAGAGCGCGTACGGCAGCGCGTCCGAATTGCGCGAAGTCTTTGTGAATCTGATCGTGAATGCGGTCGATGCGATGCCGAAAGGCGGAAAACTCTCCCTCTCTTGTAAGCGCAACGGTGACCGTTTACAACTTCAGTTCAAAGACAACGGCATGGGCATGCCCGACGACGTGAAGCAGAAGATTTTCGAGCCGTTCTTCTCGACTAAGGGCGCGCAGGGAACCGGTCTTGGTTTGTCGGTCAGCTACAGCATCATGGAGCGACACGAGGGATCGATCAGTGTTGTTTCGCAGCCCGGCAACGGCACCACGTTTACGATCGATCTTCCCGCGGCGCTGCCGGAAACGTCCTTCGAAGATGTTTCCCTGCCCGAGGAGGAAATCGGTCGTTTGCGGATCCTGGTCGTTGATGATGAGGAGCCGGTCAGAGAAACGCTCGCCGAGATGCTGGTCGCCGTCAATCATTCGGTTGAGTTGGCGGGCAGCGGACAGGAAGCGGTCGAGAAATTGCGCACGGGCTCGTTCGATTTCGTTTTCACCGATCTCGCGATGCCCGAGATGGATGGTTGGGAAACAGCGCGCGCGATCCGCAAAGAGTGGCCCAACATGCAGATCATTCTCGTGACCGGTTACGGGCCCACGACTGTGCCACCCGCCGGCGAAGAAAAGCTTGTCGATGCCATCATCGGCAAGCCTTTCGATTTCGCGCAGGTCAGCTCGACCCTCAACTCACTAGCGAGACAACTTCAGAACGTTGCGGTGTGAAGCGTCTAGTTGAAGTTCATAATCCCCGCACTCGCCGTAAACCCAACTCCGAAGCCCACGACCATTGCCGGCCCTGACCATTCGCCTTTATCCGCGAGCATAAACCCGGTGGAGGCGCTGGATAGGTTTCCGTATTGCTCCAGGACTTTGTAAGACGCGTGCACCTTTTCTGATTCGGGTAGCAGGTCGAGTTGGGAACAAACGCCGTCGAGAATCTTCTTGCTACCCGTGTGGATCAAACAATCGTCGACTTGCCGAATGTCTGACACCGGCGAGTCGGGATGTCGCAAGACGTTCTTGACGGTCGTTACCGCGTAGTGCGCGCCGCGAGCGGGTACGCTCGGCTGCATGAAGTACTGTGGTCGCCCTTTCAGAAACGGGTGTGAACTGTTGCTGACCATCGTCAACAGGTTCATGTCGTTCGGCTGATCGTTCGTCAGGTGGGAGATCGGTCCGAACGCGGGCTTTCCTTCTTCAGTACCCACGAGCAAAGCCACCGCGCCATCGCCGAAAAGCATCGACTGAATCACGAAGGTCGTGTCCAGGCGTTGCTGTTCAAAGCTCTCGGGATCGAGTTTGTGCTCTTTGCGCAATCTGATGAGCTCGCGATAACCCGCATACTCGTCGCGCAGGAGCGGAGCAACGTAGGGTGTATGCGCTTCAGCCATCACGACGATCGCCAACTGTCCTGGATTCGCAGCCAGGTACCATTGTGCGACCTCGATCGACTTCAGCAATACAGAACACCCTTGCGCTTGCATGCTAACTGTGCGCAGCGAACGGGAAAGCAGTCCGTGTGTCTTGCCCATGATCTCGGAGGCCAGACACGGCAACATTTGATCCGGGGTGTTGGTAGCCGCCACGAGCAAACCGATGCGATTGGGATCGCCGCCCCACTCATGAATGCAGCGGCGCGTAGCTGCGACGCCGAGTTCAGTAGTAGAGCTGGTTGCTTGTTTGGGTTTGCCCGAGAGGAAGTCCGGATAGTTGTCTAGGACTGAATAACGTTGTTCGACGCCGAGAGCGCCGATAGTGTTGATAAGCTCCGGGGAGAGCTTGTGCATCAGGCTGCCCACCAACTCCGATGTGCGGAAGACATTCGTAGGCACCGAAGTCGCTGCTGATACGAGATTAATCATGTCGTTTTTTCTACTCCAAGAAGAGGGGGTTTTGCCGCACCCGACCTAACTTCCAATTTCTAATTCGCTCTACTGGATTACAACCTTCGTGCCGCGGCGTGGCTTTCGCGCGCCTTGCGGGGTTCGGCGCGTTAAAGTCTTTGTTTTAGACATTTAATCGCGGGGATTAGCAGGACGGCACTTACGGCGAGCGGTAGTAGAAAACTGACTACCAGCTACCCACTTCCTCCACACTTACGCGAATGCTGCGAATTTTTGCAGACAGGGTGCGCCGACGCGTTGGGTAATCGATATACAGGTGCGTACGGGTTATCCAACGCTCAGCGCCGCTAAACTGTACAAAAATTGACCCTTATCGGGGCAGAGTGAAGCGGCCGATGGTGTCTTCGCCGATGCTGCCGAAGTAGAGGGTGCCGTTGTGTTCGACCACGTTGGCGATTTGCGCGTAGCAGTCAGGTGGGCCGTTTTGGAGGTTTTCGACGACCTTGCCTTGTGAGTCCAAACCCAGGACGAAGGAGTAGCGCTTCGGAGCCGGCTGGAGGGATTTTGGAAGACGAGCGATGACTTTGCGGAGGAAGGGGTGTGGTAATAGTCGATCAAAAAGCGCCTGGCGTTGACTGACCAATGCCAGCCAGAATTTATCTTTTCCGTTTGAAGAGATACCGTCCGGGAAGCCGGGTAGATTGTCGATAAAGACAT
>DASXXL010000300.1:0-2873 GCA_036503085.1 Pyrinomonadaceae bacterium
GACGCGGGGCGCGAGTGGCGACCGTTCAACTCGGGCATGCCAATCGTTCGCATCGACGACATCCTGGTCCACCCGCGCGACAACGATCTCATCATCGGCACGCACGGCTGCGGCATCTACATCCTCGACGATATCGGACCGTTGCAGGAGTTGTCGCAGAAGAAGGTGCTGGATAAAGAGGTGACGTTGTTTGACATCCGGCCGGGAACGATCTGGATGAACGACCCGCGGCTCAATCGCTACTGGGGCGGTTCGAAATTGTTCCGCGCTTCGAATCCCGCGCCGGGCACGGCGATCACGTATTACCTGAAAGCCGCGCCGTCAGGCGACGTGAAGATCGCGATCTCGGATTACACCGGCAAGGTCGTGCGCAACATCACGGGCACGAAGGATGTTGGGATAAATCGCGTGCAGTGGAACTTGCGCAGCGATCCGCCTCCGCGTCCGACCAATGGTGGTGGTTTCGGTGGCGGCGGTGGTGGCGGCGGCTTCGGCGGGCTCTTCAATATCGGCCTGCCGCTCGAAGCCGGCACTTACAACGTGAAGCTCACGGTCAACGGAAAGGACTACACGACCAAGGTCGTTGTCGAACCCGATCCAGGGATGTGATCGTGAATTAAAGAACGCGCGCAATCACGCACTTCAAATAGTAGGTCTCGGGCATCCCGATCAAAACGGGATGATCCGAGGCCTGCATGCGCTTCTCGATGATCTGCACGCGCCGGCGCGCGTCGATCGCGGCCTCACCTACGATCTCCAGAAACAAATCTTCCGCGACGTGATACGAACACGTGCAAGTGATCAGCACGCCACCCGGATGCAGCAGCTTCAACGCCCGTAGATTGATCTCCTTGTAACCACGAACCGCTGACTTCAGGCTCGCGCGGTTCTTCGCAAACGCCGGCGGGTCTAAAACGATCGCATCGAAGCGTTCGCCGCGCGTTTCAAACTCGCGCAACGCGTCGAAGACGTTTGCTTCACGAAACTCAACGTTGTTCATTTCGTTGAGTCGCGCGTTGTGTTGTGCGGCCGCGATCGCATCCGCCGAGATGTCGATGCCGATCACTTCTTCACAGACGCTCGCGAGATGCAACGCAAACGCGCCGTTGAACGTGAAGCAGTCGAGCGCGCGTCCGCGGTTCGTCGTCTGCGCCGCCGCACGCGCCGCGATCCGGTTCTCACGCTGATCGAGAAACGATCCCGTCTTTTGTCCCGCGCCCGGCGAAACCACGAAGCGCAATCCGTGTTGCAAAATCTCCAGCTCGTCAGGCGCTTCGCCGTAGACCGTCGCGGAGATCAAAGGCAAACCCTCGAGCTCGCGCACGCGCGCGTCGTTACGCTCGATCACGGCGCGCGGCTGAAACTCCTCGATCAGTATTTCCGCGAAGAGCGATTTGAGCGTCTCTGTGCCTTGCGACAACGTTTGCAATACGAGCACGTCGTGATAGCGATCGACGATCAGCGACGGCAGCAGATCGCCTTCCGAATAAACGAGGCGATATGCGTTCGTGTCGCCGGGAATATTTCGCCGCGTCGCGGCGGCGCGAAGGCGGGCGCGCCACCAGTCGCGATCGATCTCTTCCTGCGTTTGCGTGAGAAACCTTAGCGCGATCTGCGAGGCGTTGCTGTAGAGCGCCTGGCCGATAAAATTGCCGCGTTCGTCGCGAACCGCGACGACCGAGCCACGTTCAGCATCGACCTTGCCGACGTCGCTGCGATAGATCCACAAATGCCCGCGCCGGACGCGATCCGCGCCGCGTTTTGTCACCGTAACCGTGCTCATCCGAATTACTCTGCCACTAACCTTCGATCGTGTCATCCGTGGCCGATATATGCTAGGCTTCGCGTGTCCTCGATCACCATGGCAACGAAAACAAAAGACGAGCGGCGCGAGCGGTTTGAAACGCCATCGGGCATCCAGCTTCCTGTCGATTTCAATCCCGACAATACGACGGAAATCAACTACGACGAAGATCTGGGCGCGCCCGGCGAGTTTCCTTACACGCGCGGCATTTACCGGAACATGTACCGCGGCCGGCTTTGGACCATGCGCCAGTACGCGGGCTACGCGACCGCCGAAGAGTCCAACGCGCGTTACAAGTATCTTTTGTCGCAGGGCACGACCGGGCTTTCGGTGGCTTTTGATTTACCGACCCAGATCGGACTCGACTCGGACGATCCGCTTTCGCTCGGTGAAGTCGGCAAAGTCGGCGTGGCGATAGATTCGCTCGAGGATATGGAGCGTCTCTTCGCGGGTATTCCGCTCGGTGAAGTATCGACGTCGATGACGATCAACTCGACGGCCGCGATCCTGCTCGCGCTTTATCTCGCTGTCGCGCGCAAGCAGAATGTTTCGTTCGATAAGGTCAGAGGCACGATTCAGAACGACATACTCAAGGAGTACATCGCGCGCGGCACTTACATCTATCCGCCGCAACCGTCGCTGCGTCTCGTGACAGACACGTTTGCGTATTGCGCGCGCGAAGTGCCGAACTGGAACACGATCTCGATCAGCGGTTATCACATTCGCGAGGCCGGTTCGACTGCAGTGCAGGAAGTTGCTTTTACGCTTGCTGATGGAATCACGTATGTCGAGGCGGCGCTGGCGGCGGGTCTCGAAGTCGATCAATTCGCTCCACGCATTTCGTTTTTCTTCAATGCGCATAACAACCTGCTCGAAGAGATTGCGAAGTATCGTGCGGCGCGACGAATGTGGGCACGCATCATGCGCGACCGTTTCAAAGCGCGCGATCCACGTTCGTTGATGTTGAGATTTCACACGCTGACTGCGGGGTCATCACTGACGGCGCAACAGCCGGAAGTGAATGTGGTGCGGACAACGATCCAGGCACTCGCTGCAGTTCTCGGTGGCA
>DASXXL010000301.1:0-5059 GCA_036503085.1 Pyrinomonadaceae bacterium
GTCGTCATTCGTTTGTTGTGCAAGAGTTTTGGACGGAAATGCGAAGAGAAGGCAGGCGCTGAGAAACAGTGGCAGCAAAACAAAGCCACTGCCAGACAGCATCGACTTTTCGGCTAAACGAAAAAACGACCGAAGAAGAGAATACTGAGCAGCACGATAATCGTAATGATTACGATTTTGACCAGACTCATGGCTAATTCCTCGGGTTTTAGGGCCAAGAGCGGGATTAACTGGGCGAAGCAAAGCCGTATTCTAGAAACCGCGGCTGGGACTGTCAAACAATGGAAACGCAGGCGACTCGCCTTGAGAAGCGCACCGTCCGAGCGAGCCGCCTGCGCCACCGACCCAGTTACCTTACGGCATGGGATACGTCTGGGTTTTGCAACTGGTTCCGCATTATTTACGGGCCTAAGCTGGGACCGCAGGCGTCTCGCCTGCAATTCACTGGAACCCCCAAGCGCAGGCGTGCAGGCGAAACGCCTGCGGTCCCAGGGAAAAACTACTTGAATCGCAGGCTCAGCCGGCCGCTGAACAGACGCGGATAACCGACGTGTGTGCCGCTGAAAACCGACTCGAAGTTGTAAAGAAACAGCTCATTCGTCAGGTTCTGAACGTCGAATTGGAGATTCAGCGACACGCGCTCCTTCTGCATCAGGTCCGCCCCGACGGAGAAGTCGAGAATCGTGCGCGGGCGAATGCGGCCGCGCTGGAAATCGATCTTGTCGAACAGCCGCGGATCGAATCCTTCGGCGACGAAGTCGGTGAGAGTCGTACCCGGTTCCACGTCGACGGGCACACCCGAATCGTAACGAGCGTTGAAGATCGCATAGAGTCCCGACCGCCGGTGGTTATAGCTCATCTGGAACTGGCCTTCGTTTCGCTGGTCGTGGTCGTTGGCAAACTTCAGCCCCGGCACGAAGAGATCCTGCGGATCTTCACCGAGGAAGAGCCCGCCCTGAATCGGCGTCACGCCAAACGCGCGCGCGTTCGCCCAGGAAAGAAAACCGTGGAAGCCGTGAATGTCGGTCGACTCGAGCCGCAGTTCCTCGCCTGTCACGCGTCCCGACGAGATCGCGATCGGGAAAATGATTCCGGTTTCAAAGAACTGGTCTTTGTCGGAGAAGTTTTCAATGCGTTTCTGGTAAACGGTCAGGTTGAGGCGAAACTTCTGCGTGAGCAACTGCTGCGCGCCCGCTTCAAACGAGTTCTCCTTGTCGGGCTCGATCGGTTGTACGGTCGTGACGCCGCGCAGCACCGCGATCGGCGACAACGCCGCTGCCTGAGCCGAGCTCGCCAGCAGCAGGTTCTCGGCAGGCGGTGGTTGAAACAGGCGATTGTACGAAGCGCGCAGCGTCGTTTGCGTTTTCGGAATGAAGTACGCGACGCCGATGCGGGGGCTCAGCTCCTGATCGTGGATCAGCAGCTTGTAGTTGTCGTAACGAACGCCGAGATCGAGCGTCAGGTTTTTGGCGAGCGTAAAGCGATCCTGAACGTAAGCACTCAGGGTGCGCCCGGTCTTTGCTTGATCAAAAACGAACGGATGCGCGGCGTTGAAGTTGTTGACCGGGTTCGGCAATGCGTTTCCGTCTTCGTCCACGAGATCGGGGAAAGGCGACGTGGGATAGAAGTTGAAATGCTCTTCGAGCGGCGTGATCGTCACCTGTCCGCCGAGCTTGATATTGTGGCTGCCGCGCGTCAGCGCCAGTGAACCGATTACGCCGTAGTTTTGCAGCGTTCGATCCTGATTGGCGACGACGGGCGTTGAGAGCGGATTGCTGAACAACTTCGCGTTGCTCTCTCGATGAAAGAAAGAGAACTGCGCGACGGAGTTGGGCGAGAAGATGTGTTGGAAACTGATGTTTTGCGAGTTGTCGCGCAGGCGTTGTTTCTGATCCTGTCCCGCGAGTTCCTGCTCGAGTCTGTTCGGCACCTGAAAATTCGAGCCGCCGAAATTGAAAACGCCGCGCAGCGAGTTGTTGGCGTCGAACTGATAATCGAGCCGGAAAAAACCTTTGCCCGTGCGGCCGAAGTTATGAAAGTTATCAATGGTCGGTGGATCGAGGTAACGTTGCGACGTGCTGGCGGAAAGGTTGGTGAGAAAGCCGAGCTTCTTCGTGTGCGTGGAGAAATCGACTGCTGCTTCGCCGGTTGAGAAACTACCGCCCGAAGATGAAATCCCGCCCTGCGTTGGTCCTTCGAGTCCCGAACGAGTATTGACGTTGATGACGCCCGCAAGCTTGTCGCCAAACTCCGCGGGAATGCCGCCTGTGAGCACTTCGACTGTACGCAGCGTGCGCGCGTCGAGACTGGTCGAAAAGATCGCGGACATGTTGTCGGTGACGGGCACGCCGTCGACTACGTACTGCACCTGCGACTCGGAGCCGCGCGGATGCATGCGGCCGTTGTCGTCAGTCACGAAGCCCGGCGTTGACGCGACGATCGACTCGATCGCGCGCGACGGAGCGGCGCCGACCGGCCGTTCGAGCGCCGTTTGGTTGATGTCGGTATCGGACGAGGTGCGATCGGTTTCCAGCATCGCGCCGCCGCCTTCGGTGATCGTGACGGTCGCCGTGGTCTGTTCGAGTGAGAGTGATAAGTCGACGTTAGCGGGAATCGTGCTCTCGAGATCGATCGACTGTTCCGCGGGCAGAAAACCCTGCGCTTCCGCCTGCACCTTGTAAGTATTGAACGGAATGTTGACGAGCTTGAACGCGCCTTGCGCGTCAGTGGTTGCTGATTGCTTGTAACCCGTGACGGGTTGAACGATTGTGACCTTTGCGTTCGGCACGAGCGCGCCGGTGGGATCTTTGACTACGCCTTGCACGCTGCCGATGCGCGCCTGCGCGAAAACAGTTTGACCAAGCGGCAGCAGCAGGCCGCATATAATTGCGCTTTTGATTAGACTACGAAATATCATTGCCAAGCCTCCGAAATGCGATGAACTAATGCGACGGCCGCAACACACTTCTCCTCGAAGAGTTGCGCTGCGTCCGCGTGAATCTTCGTGCGAGTAAAGACAACCACACGAAGTTTGTGGGCGGTTCTAGTTGGCTTGGGGTGGCGCTCGGCCTGATTGCGGGCTGATGATCTGCGAGCGCAGATCTTCGGGAGCTTCAGTGGTGACTCGTTGTGGTGCTTTCGTCTGCGCTTCTTGCTTCAGCCGCAGCGCAATCAGAGTCGTCGTGAGATTCTGGTGCAGTTGACAGATGAGGCAGTCGTTGCAACCGGTTTTGTTGGTCGAGAGGTTTTGTGTTTGTTCGTTAGCGAAGTGTGCGGCAGCGCTCGACGTCGACGGCAAGGTGCGGCCGTGACGGTGCGCAGCCTCGACGGTGGCGCCGTAAAGAATAAAGACGACCAGCAGCAGACTGAGGTAGCGCGTGAAAGCGGCGCTGCGATTTTGAAGTAAAGCAAACATGCTGGTCCAGTAAACGTTGTGTTAGATTCGAACCGGAGGCGATTGTACTGACACACCGCGTTAAAAGGCAATTTGGAGTGGTTGTAGTGGTCCTTTGCGCTGGCTTGTTTTGTCTTACGACGAGTGTGACCGCACAAGAGGTGAAGTTATCGGTTGTTTCGCCGGGTGAAGTGAGAATTCGCATCGATTCGATCGGGCCGGCTAGCGAATGGTCGTTTCGGAATGTTTATGCCGGCGTTCTGGGAATTGCCGAGCGCGTGGAGCAGTTTCACGCGTTCGGACTCAACGGCGAAGATGTTGGCGCGAGGAAGATTGCGACCGGTGAGTTTCGATCAACGGGTGCCGCAAAGACGATTGAGTATGTTGTGAGACTTCCGCCTCCTGATCCGGCCAGTGTTTCTCACGTCAGTTGGATCAGCGGTGAGTCCGGGCTCCTCATGCTGGCCGATTTACTGCCTGAATCGCTTCCCGGAGTTGAGCTCGATGTGTCGTTGCCTGCGGGTTGGACGTGCGAGACGGAGTACGCGCCTGATAAGAACGGTAAGTATCAGGTGCGGCAACCGGAAAAGACGGTATTGCTTATCGGGCGTGGTTTGCGAAGAGAAGCGCACCGCGTGGGCGAGCTACCGTTTGATGTGGCGCTAAGGGAGCAGTGGCCGTTCAAGTCTGAGGTGGGGAAGGCCGCGACGAAAGTCTTTGAGAAATACCTTGCACTGACCGGCTCCGCTCCGGCAGATAAACCTATTGTGATGATTGCACCGTTGCCGGTTGCCACCGGGAGTGTGAAGTGGCGGGCAGAAACGAGAGGCCGCACGGTTGTGCTGTTGATGGATCCCGCCGCGAAGATCAAAAATTGGACTGCCCAACTTGGCATCATCTTCACACACGAGCTGCTGCATCTCTGGGTGCCGAACTCTCTCCTGCTCGAGGGCGACTACGATTGGTTCTTTGAAGGTTTCACACTTTACACCGCACTCGTGACGGCGCTGGATCTGAAATTCATCAACTCCGCCGAGTACGTCGCAACGCTCGGGCGCGTTTATGACTCATATCTTTCGCGGCCGGACGACCTCTCGCTGATCGATGCTTCAGAGCGGCGATGGACCAGCGGTAATGCGACGGTTTATGACAAAGGAATGCTCGTCGCTTTTCTTTACGACCTCGCGATTAGGAAGAATTCGGCCGGCAAGATGTGGCTCGGAAACATCTACAAGGAGCTGTTTACGCGGTGGGCGGCTCAGCCTGCGAATGGAAATGACGTTATAATCCGGTTGCTGAGCTCGACCCCGGCCGGCGCGGATCTCGCGAAGAGTTATATTGAAGGGCAACGCGAGCTTGATCTCAAGCCGCTTCTTGCCGACCAAAAGCAGCTATTGAAGTCACTTTATTACCGCTAGAGATGAATACAAAATTTATCAAGACCTGCCCTGTTTTTGCGCTTCCCCTGGTACTCCTTGGCTGCAACACGCTCGCTTCGAAGAACACCACTGGCGTCGTGGTGGCGCGGCGCGCACAGATTCGCAGTTCGACCGCCGTCGTCGCCGCGGATCTGTTGCAGGTTAACCGCGGCGATCAAGTCGACATACTCGAGTCGTCAGACGTCGCCGATCCGAGTGACAACGCCAAAAAAGAACGCTGGCTGCG
>DASXXL010000302.1:0-3057 GCA_036503085.1 Pyrinomonadaceae bacterium
GACGGCGAATGCGACGCCCAACGATCCGGTCCAGCGCGGTGTCGTTTGCACGAATGGTCCAACCTGTCCGGACGGATCGCGTGGGTTGCTCGACTTCAACGATATAACAGTAGACAAGCAAGGTCGCGTGGTTGCTGCGTACGCAGATGGCTGCGTGACCGGCGAATGCATTCGCGGCGTGGATCGTAACGGCGACGGACGACTCGATAACGCCGACAACGACAATGCTGCTAAGGCGACGATCATTCGACAGACCGGCGGCAAGCGTTTGTTTGCGGCTTTCGATCCGACAACTACGACGCCAGCGCCGCCAACGCTCGTCGCGACGAAAGATGGCGATGCGGTGGTGAACCTCGCATGGTCCGTACCGGACGATGGTGGTTCGCCGATTACGGGCTACCGCCTTTATCGTGGTGTGCAAGGCGGCGCCGAAACGCTGCTCGCCACTTTCGGCGCTGACGTTAATTCTTACACCGATAACGACGCGGGCGGCGCGAGTTACTACTATCGCGTGAACGCGACGAATGCGAACGGCGACGGCGCTTCGTCAGTGCGCGTCGTGCCCACGAGCACGGAAAGTCCTTGTGCGGGTTTGGGTGTGACTGTGTTGACGGATCCAGCAGGCGACTCGTTGGACCAGTTACCCAGTCACGACATACGTTCGGTGCAGATCGCCGAGCCGTATTCGGCTGACGGTTCGCAGAAGCTCGTCTTCACGCTGAAGATGGCTGACCTCGCGGATCCCTTGACCCCGAACACGCAGTGGCGTATCTATTTCACCGGCGCTGATAGCAACGGTTACTTTGTCGACATGCGTACCGATGCGCTGGGCGCGGTGACGTTCAAGTACGGAACTTACATTCACAACGCCGATAACACGGCGGGCACAGCGACGACCGTTGGTAATCTCGATGCGGGCAGTAAGTACGACACGACGACGGACGCGATCACGCTCGTTGTTTCCAACAACAAGATCGGCAATCCACAGGCGGGCGCGAGACTAACGCGATTGTTTGTGCGCGTGCCGGTGGTGGCGGTCGTTCCGGACAATGCGAACTATAGCAGTCCGAGCACGGAGGTTGGTTACACGCTCATCGGCAACGCGGCTTGCCAGAATCGACCGGCGGCGCCATCGGCGTTGACCTCGGCGAATGCGGGCAAGGGATCGGTTGCGCTCAACTGGATCGACAACTCAACCAACGAAGACAGCTTTTTGGTTGAGCGTTCGACGACAGTAGCGGGCGGTTACATCCAGATCGCGACGCTGCCTGCGAACACGCGCAGCTACACGGACAACACCGCGTTTCGCAAGACGACCTACTACTACCGCGTGCGCGCCGCGAACGCCGGTGGCAAGTCGAATTACTCGAACATCACGAGTCTGAAGACGAAGTAGGACCACGAATGACACAAATAAAACGAATCCCCCTGGTCCTGCTGCTCGCGCTCGCCGGTCTGGCGGGCGCGGCGCAGGCGAAGGTGAGGCCGGAAATTATGGGCGTCGCGCTCGAGATGAGCCGCGAGGCGGCGCAGGCGCGGCTGAAAGCGATCGGGCAGTTAGAGAAAGAAGATCGCAGGCGGCAGGAGGTGTGGGCCATCAAGGACCCTCGCATCTCACACCTCCTTGTCGGCTACGACGACGAGTATCGCGTCCGCTACGTTACGGCGATCGCGCGCACTGATGGTCCACGTATGCGTTATCAGGAGGTCGCGGATCTGAAGAGCGCGCAACGTCTCAACAGCCAGGGCAACTATCGCTTCACGTGGGAAATTCCGGAGCGGCGCGGACAGTTTGCGTTTATCGTTATTGCGCTCGGGCGCGATCCGAATTTTCTGGATTCGTACTCGATCAAGAAAGTCGGCGAGAAAGAGGTCGACTAGTCGGAAGTTTTCACCGGCAACACGACGGTGAAGGTGCTGCCCTGGCCCGGTGTGCTCGCCACGCTGATCTCGCCGCCGTGCGCTTCCACAATCCACTGCGCGATCGAAAGTCCGAGGCCCGCGCCGCCCATCGCGCGCGCCCGCGCTTTGTCCACGCGAAAGAAACGATCAAACACGCGCGATTGATCCGTTGCGGAGATCCCCATGCCCGTGTCGTGCACGACGATCTCGGCATTGCCGTTCTCACGCGCGAGTGCGAGTGAGATCTCGCCACCAGCGGGCGTGTACTTCACCGCGTTGTCGAGCAGGTTGAGAATCATTCGTTTGATGAGATCTTGATCGCCGTTCAAGGCAATTGACGGCGGATCGTTTTCCAACTTCAAGCGCACGCCTTTGCGTATCGCGAGCACTTGCGCGGCGCGCGCGCAGTCTTTCACCGCATCGTTCAAGGAGACGCGTTCGTTGTGCAAAGCGGCGCGCGTGCTGATCGGCTGGCGCGCGAGTATGAAAAGATCTTCGACAATGCGCGAGAGGCTTTCGGCTTCGTCCTGAATCAACGCTAACGACTGTTGATACTCTTCGACAGTGCGGGTCTTACCGAGCGCGACTTCCGTTTCACCGCGCAGGACGGCGAGCGGCGTGCGCAGTTCGTGGGAAGCGTCGGCGATAAAACGTTGCTGCGCTTTGAATGAGCTTTCGAGCCGCGCGAGCAGGTCGTTGATGGTGGTGGCGAGATGGCCCAACTCGTCGCGCGTGTTAGTGACGTCGAGGCGCGCGGAAAGGTTCTCCGCGGAGATGCGTTGCGTTTGGCTGTTCATCGATGCGATCGGCGCGAGGCTCTTGCGTGCGAGGAAGTAGCCGCCGCACGATGCGAGGAGCAGCACCAGCGGCACGCCCGCGAAAAGATCGCGACGCAATTCGGCGAGTCCGTCTTCGATGACGCTCAACGGTTCGGCCACAGCCGCGTAGCCGAACGCCGGATCTGCTGACAGCGGCACGACGGCGATACGCAACCCGTTCACGGTCGCGTAACTAAAACCGCGCGAGCGCGACTCGGCGAGAGTTGGCGAAGGGATTGAAATCGTCCTGGCGCCAAGATTCGCTGATGCAGTTCCGCCGTCGAGGTTTGCTGATGCCGCGAGTGGTTGGCCGGCGTTGTCGATGAGTTGCACGTAG
>DASXXL010000303.1:0-2463 GCA_036503085.1 Pyrinomonadaceae bacterium
TACTGGTCCAGCCTGCACGGACGTGGCGGTAAAGAGAAAGGCAATTAGGGCAAGAGCGGTGGACCCGCGCAGGACGCGCCAGCGTCCGATCGATCTCATGCGGCTTGGGGGGTTGGGCAAGTTCATACTGTTTCAATACAACAAGAGTGCTAATGGCGCGCAGACTCCAGTGCCTAATCGGGATATTTGCCTGCGCTGAGCCGCCTTGAACGTGAGAAAAGTTCTCGAAGGGGTATAAAAAAGGCACGGATGGATTTGCGTAAAACCCCTACGCCCGCACTTATCACACTCCGAGGGTTGTGGAGGGTGCAGCAAATACAGGGCCGTTGGTTCATGGCCCAAAAAGCTAGCTTTTGCAACCGAAGAAATGAGAAAGCCGTCCAGCTTTTAGACCAACGTCTGAGAGCTGGACGGCCTTTGGGTTAGGGATTTAAGCCGATAGATTGCCGGATCTACTCGGCTTCGCTTTGGCTCGCCGCCTCGGTTTTGCGGTGCTCGTCGCGCAGCACAGCCTTGCGCGACAGCTTGATCTTGTTGCCCTCGCGGCCGATGCACTTCACCAGGATCTGTTGTCCTTCTTTCAGCTCGTCGCGCACGTCTTTCACGCGCCGATCGGCGATCTCCGAGATGTGCAACAAGCCGTCAGTGCCCGGGAAGATTTCAACGAACGCGCCGAAATCGACGATTCGCGAAACAGTACCGAGATACGTTTGACCGACTTCCGCTTCGGCTGTCAGACCACGAATGCGATTCACGGCTGCGTCGGCGGCTTCGCCACTCGCAGTGGCAATCGAGATCGTGCCGTCGTCGGCAACGTCGATCTTCGCGCCGGTCTCTTCGACCAGTGAACGAATGACTTTACCGCCTGGTCCAATCACGTCGCGGATCTTGTCAGGGTTGATCTTGATCTGGATGATACGCGGCGCAAACGCTGAGATTTGCGGGCGCGGTTCGGCAAGCGTCTTCTCCATCACACCGAGGATGTAGAGACGTCCCTTCTTCGCCTGCTCCAACGCTTCGGCCATGATCTGCGCGTTGATGCCGGCAATCTTGATGTCCATTTGCAGAGCAGTGATGCCGTTGCGCGTGCCCGCGACTTTGAAGTCCATGTCGCCGTAGTGATCCTCGGCGCCGGCGATGTCCGTCAGGATCGCGTACTTGTTTCCTTCCATCACGAGGCCCATCGCGACACCGGCGACCGGCGACTTGAGCGGAACGCCCGCATCCATCAGCGAGAGCGTGCCGCCGCAAACAGTCGCCATCGAAGACGAACCATTCGACTCAGTGATTTCCGAGACGACGCGGACCGTATAAGGAAAGTCAGCATCTTCGGGCAGCACGGTTTCCAGCGCGCGCCGCGCCAAAGCACCGTGGCCGATCTCGCGCCGGCTCGACGAGCCAAACCGCCCTACTTCGCCGACTGAATACTGCGGGAAGTTGTAGTGCAAGAGGAACCGCCGTCTGACTTCGCCCTTCTCGAGATCGTCGACGAACTGCTCGTCTTCTTTCGTTCCCAACGTGGTGGAGACGAGTGCCTGGGTTTCACCGCGCGTGAACAGCGCCGAACCGTGAACGCGCGGCAGCCAGCCGACTTCCGCCGTAATCGGTCTGATCTCCGAAAAACGACGGCCATCCGGACGGCGACGTTTGTTGAGAATGTCGTCGCGGAAGATCGTCTCTTTCAGATAATCGAAGATGAGTTTCGACATCTGTCGCTTGTCCGCCTGATCTTCGGGATACGACTCGACCACTTCTTTCTTCAACGCGTCGACGGCGGCGTAACTCGCGCGCTTTTCCTGCGCCGTCGTGTCGAGCGCCGTGCGCAAACGTTCGGAGTACTTCTCCTCGAGCTCCCGCTGCATCTTTTCGTCGAGCTGGACCGGGACGACATCGCGCTTCGTGATCTCGAGCGCTCGATAGAGTTCCTTCTGCCAGCGGCAGAGGCGATTGATCTCTTTGTGAGCCAGCATCAACGCTTCCACCATGATCTCTTCCGAGACTTCGCTGGCCCCCGCTTCGACCATCACGATCGCTTCTTCAGTGCCGGCGACGACGAGGTTCAAACGCGATTCACGCACTTCGTCGTAAGTCGGATTAACGATGTAACGGCCCTCGATGAGGCCGATGCGCACGCCCGCGATCGGATTCAGAAATGGAATGTCCGAGAGGTACAACGCGCACGACGCGCCCGTGATTGCGATCACGTCCGGGTTGTTGTCCGGGTCGGCTGAGATAACACTCGCGATAACCTGTGTTTCGTTTCGGTAACCTTCGGCAAAAAGTGGGCGGCAGGGACGGTCGATAAGGCGGCTGGTCAGAACTTCTTTTTCATTCGGGCGGCCTTCGCGCCGAAAATAATTGCCGGGGATTCGGCCGGCCGCATACTTTGATTCGCGGTATTCAACAGTAAGCGGGAAAAAATCAACGCCTTCGCGTGGTGTAGGGGCACTAACAGCGGCAACC
>DASXXL010000304.1:0-3383 GCA_036503085.1 Pyrinomonadaceae bacterium
TGCGGCGGAACCTCGAGCAGATCGTCACTGCGAGCGAGCGTGCTTCGGCGCTGACGCGGCAATTGCTCGCCTTCAGTCGTAAGCAGGTGATGCAACCGAAAGTCTTCGACGTCAACACGGTGGTGGCGGATCTCGAAAAGATGCTGCGCCGCATGATCGGCGAAGATATCGAATTGCGCGTGAGTCTCGAACCGGAACTCGGAAACATCAAAGCCGATCCGGTGCAGTTGGAACAAGTGATCATGAACCTCGTGGTGAACGCGCGTGACGCGATGCCGAAAGGCGGCAAGCTGTCGATCGAAACGGCGAACGTCTATCTCGACGAGACTTATGCGAAGGAACACGTCTCGGTTACCGCGGGACATTACGTGATGCTGGCAATCAGCGACAGCGGCTGCGGTATGAACGCCGAAACGCGGCAACACATCTTCGAGCCGTTCTTCACCACCAAAGAGCAAGGCAAGGGAACCGGGCTCGGGTTGTCGATGGTTTACGGCATCGTGAAACAGTCCGGCGGAAACATCTGGGTTTACAGCGAGGAGGGCCGCGGCACGACGTTCAAAACATACTTTCCGCGAGTGACCGAAGAAGCCGAGCAGTACACGCGAACGCCGGCGACGGTCGAAGCGCCGCGCGGATGCGAAACGATTCTGCTCGTCGAGGACGCGGAGTGGGTGCGCACACTCGCGCGACAGATTCTGGAAAGCGCAGGTTATCAAGTGTTGGAGGCGAGCGATCCCGAGGCTGCGATTCGACTCATCGAATCGAACCACAACGGCACGAAGATCGATCTGTTGTTGACGGACGTGGTGATGCCGGGCATGAGCGGCAATGAGATGTCGAAGCAGTTGCTACAGCGGCGTCCTGAGCTGCCGGTGCTTTTCATGTCGGGCTACACAGACGATGCGATCGTGCAGCACGGCGTGCTGGAAGCAGGCATTAACTTTATTCAGAAGCCGTTTAGTCCGGATGCGCTGGCGTTGAAAGTGAGAGAGGTGCTGGATGCGCAACCTCAGCCTCATCGATGATGGTGAGGCCGCCGCTCGTCTCCAGCGTTTCGATCAGGATCTTTTCGTTGGCGTAAACGAAAGCATCGCGCTCGCGCAGCAACTCGTCCAGGAAACTTTCGCGCGCTTCTTCGACGGCTTCCGGCGACCACGTCAGCGGGCGATTATCTGAGAAGCGATAAGAAAGATCTTCGACGACCTGCAACAGCAGTGCATTGCTCCGTTTCGTGATGTCGCGTAGCGTTTCCTTGTACTCGTCAATGCCCGGCAGCCTGGGAAAGAGCCGCTCCATCGTCGCGACTTCATGCCAAGCCCAGCCCAACTGCGTCGTCACTGCTTTCAACCCGTGAATCCACCCGGTCAGGCTCACGAGCTTCGTCAGCTCTTCATAAAATTCACCGACGAGGGGATCGAGGAAGTCGTAATCGGGATTGCACACGTCGCCGCGCAAACGTCCGGTGCGCACGAGCTCGTCTTTAATTGGCGTGCCGTCGTAAGGCAGCATGCGACAGAACGTCACTGGCAAACAGCCGTCAGCGAGAATCGTGCGGAGAAACTGTATGTTCTCGCGGATCGACTCAAACGTGCTCGATGGATCGAGCAGCATGAAACCGTATTCGAACATCAGGCCGATGCTCTTGAGTGTCTCGACGGCTTTGAGGTTTTGTTCGACAGTGATCTGTTTGTGCAGCGTCTCAAGTCCTTGTTCGCTGCCGGATTCGAGACCCATGTAAACGAGATAGAGTCCGGCGTCGCGCATCCTGATGAAGAGATCGCGATCGACTGCGTCCGCGCGGCAGTTCATCTTCCAGATGACTTTGCGCGCGAGGCCGCTGCGATTCAGTTCATCGACAAACTCGTTCGCCCAGCGTCGCCACACGTTTCCAAAAAGCGGGAAGTCGTCGTCTTGAAAGAGAAAGATGGTCGTGCCGCGCTCTTCATGCAGCAGCTCCATCTCGCGTACGACCTCCGCGGGTTTGCGTGTGCGCACGATGCGTCCCGGCGCCGCGCGATAGAACGTGTGAATGGAACAAAACGAACACGTGCGCGCGCAGCCGCGGCTGGCGATTATCGGCATGATGCCGCGTCCGAGCACCGCTTCGGGTTCATAGTTGCGTTCGGGATAGGGAAGCTGGTCGAGATCTTCAAGTAACGCGCGCGGACGTGTCAGGACAACTTTGCCTTCATGGTCGCGATACGCAAGCCCGTGGATCTCGCGCCAGTCATCGCCGGCAACAACCGCATTCACCAACTCCAGCAGCGTCGTCTCGCCTTCGAAACGCACGACGCTATCAACTTCCGGCACAAGCTCGAGTGTTTCCTCGTAACTGAGACTCGGAAAGTGGCCACCCATTGTGAAGTGGCAATCGATGCCGTTGTCGCGCAGGAGATAAATCAGTGCGGCATAGCGATCGATGAAGAACTGGAAGATGAGCGAGAACCCGATGAGCACCGGATTGAGCTCGCGCGCGAGGCGGACGATCTCGACCGCATCCTGTTCGATGTCCACGACCTGCACGTCATAGCCGGACCTGCGCAGCACAGCCGCGAGGTAGCCCAGACCCAGGTTTCCCATGTGCTGGAAACCGACCAGCATGACAGGTCGTGGAGACATTGATGATTATTCGGGATTACTACTTGCGGCCTTTGGCGAGAATCTCATTGACACGCTTCGCGAAATCTTTCTTTGCCTTTTCAAGTTCCTTAGCCGCGGAAGCTTTGAGACCCAGAGCTTCTGGACCGGGATCGGTGAACCACTCGGGATGGAATTTCAGTACTGAAGATTTGGTCGCAACTTTGGTGGCGATTTTCCTGGTTACCATTTTGGCTCCTAAGACGAGTGAGCGCCTTTCTAAAACAGCGAGGTCAGCGCGTTGTAAAAACGCGCGGACAATATTGCACTCGCCTGATAGATGTCAACAAAAATTTAGTACTGCCAGTTGACGTTGACGAAGCCAGTGCCGCTCGATGGCACGGTGTAACTATGGTTTGCGCCCGCTTCCCAGGTGACGGCGCCGTTCGCGGCGATCTTGATGAACTTGAATTGAATCGTCTGGCCCGCCGGAACACTTGCGACTCCAAACCAGTTGGGATAGTTCGGCGTCAGCAACGGACCAACCGCGCCGTCCCAAGTGGTGGACCAGTTGCCGAGTTCGACTGTGCTGCCCGTGAGAAAGATGTAGTCGCCCACATTCGTCGGGCTTGCATTGTTGACTGTGAACGTGACCGGAATGAGATTGGCTGTGAGCACCGTGTACTGAATGGCGTTCGAGACCTGGCTGCTGGAATTCGTGACGGTGATGTTGTAGTTGCCGTTTGTAACAGACGGCGTGGTGGCGGTGATCTGCGCCGGTGTCCACGAAATCACTGTCGCCG
>DASXXL010000305.1:0-2789 GCA_036503085.1 Pyrinomonadaceae bacterium
GAAACAACGATCTTCGCGCAGGACGAACACTGCCGCGCCGGCACCACACTCGCCGCGCTCGCGAAGCTGCCGCCCGTTTTTTATAAAGACGGCAGCGTCACGGCCGGAAACTCTTCGGGCATCACGGACGGCGCCGCCGCACTCCTTGTGTTGAGTGAAGCGGGTCTAAAACGAGCGGGCGTCACACCTCAGGCGCGCATTGTCGATTACGAGATTGCAGGGGTCGCGCCCGACGTCATGGGCATCGGTCCGGTGCCCGCGGTGCGCGCATTGCTCGCACGCCAGAATCTCACGTTGGACCAGATCGATCTAATCGAGCTCAACGAAGCGTTTGCGGCCCAGGTGATCGCGTGCGACCGCGAACTAAAATTCGACGCCGATCGCTTGAACGTCAACGGCGGCGCAATCGCCCTCGGCCATCCGATCGGCTGCACCGGCGTACGCATCACCACGACGCTGGTCCATGAAATGCAAAAGCGTGACGCGAAGCTCGGACTCGCAACTCTTTGCGTGAGCGGCGGCCTTGGTCTCGCTCTGTTACTGGAGCGGGTGTGAGCCGGATGCCGGCGCGCCGCACAGCGTTAGCCTCATTCGCGTCGGCCGCTATGCTTCTCGGCGTCGCGTGTGCACAGAACCAAAGAGTCGCCACGGAAACAAACGCCAACACGATCTCCTCAACTCCACCGTTCGAAACAGCAGAGCCCGCGCGCTATCGCGCCACGCGAACGATCACGACCGCAGCCGCCAATGGACAAACACTCGTCACGAAGTATTCGATCGCGCGCGATGGCGAACAGCGCCGCGATGAATCTGACAGCACCGGCCAGCGCGTGGTCTACCTCACGCTCGTGGACGGAAGGTTCATCCTGCTGCCCGATGAAAAAATTTACGCCGCGGTAACGAATGAAGATTCGAATACGGGCGAGCAGGACGCCGAGAGTTCACCGGATCGACTGCTGCACACCGAGCTCGTCACGCCCGGTTATCAGAAGCTCGGTGACGAGACAATCGCCGGTCGCAACCTGCAAAAATATCGCGTTGTTGTTAACAGTTCCGCGGGTGAGAACGTCAGCGTTGGTGAGACGTTGCTTTGGTTTGATGAAGCTTTGCACATGCCCGTAAGAACCGAAATCAGCTCCCCGACGGGGACGCGCGTCACGACGGAACTCTCGGATGTCGTGCTCAACGTCGACCCAAAACTCTTCGAAATACCGAAGAACTTTCAAAAGATCGAATTCAATAAGCTGCGCGAGCGGCTGAAATACAACCAACCTTAAACCGGAATGCGGGCATCGCAGTCCCGGCTTCGCAGTTACTCCCAGAAAGGTTTTCCGTAGTGAAAAGAAAGTTTGCAAACCTCTTGATTGTTGTTTTGGCGTTGTGCAGCGCCCAGGTGCTGACCGCGCAAACGCGTACGCGCACCACGGCCGCGCCGGCCCCGGCTGGCCTGATGACACAGTTGCCGGATTCGGACGCCGTGGCCCAGGTGAAATTGCGCCAACTGCTAAACGAATCGTTGCCGCGGATCTTCGCCAACAACTCGGCGCGGCTCGCGGAAATCAACACGAGCATCGAGTCGTTCAAAACACGCACGGGTCTCGATCCGCGCATGTTCGATCAGATCGCGTTGGGCGCGCGCTTCAGTTACCCGTCTGAAGGCGTGACGAAAGTGCAGACGGTCGCGCTCGCAAACGGATCGTTCAGTCCGGCGGCGATGGTTGCGGCCGGCAGAATTGCAACGAGCGGCAACTATCGCGAAGAGAAGTATCAAGGCAAGACGATCTACATCTTCAAACTCAACCAGGATATTCGTCTGCTCGGCGTTTTCGATTTCCATATCAACGAGCTTGCGGCGACGCCGCTCGATGCGAACGTGCTCGCGCTCGGCGATGAAGCGGCTGTGCGTGCGGTGATCGACGCCGCGCGGGCGACGAAGCGTGGGAACGCCGAACTGATCGCCCTCGCGAGTCGCGATCCGAATGCAGTGATCGGCTTTGGCGCAAACATGTCGGGGCAGTTGATCAAAAACCTGGACGTCAATCCGGCAATCGCAGCGGATCTCACGACGCTTCGACAGGTTTATGGATCAGTGGGAACGACGCAAACAGATCTGCAATTGTTTATCGCGGCGCGGGCGACGAACGCGGACGCCGCGAAGAACCTCGGTGATACGCTCGAAGGACTAAAACAGCTTGGTTCGTTATTCGTCGGACGTTTGTCGGGAGCGAAGGGCGTGCTTGCAAAGAGTGCACTCGCGAATATGCAGATCGTCACCGCGGCGAACGAGCTGCAAATTCGCACGGCAGTACCGCAGGCTGACGTTGGACCATTGATGGGTGGTAAGTAAAAAGGACCACGGATTACACAAAAAGCCACGGATTACTCAGATCGAGTCTGGTCTGTGTAATCCGTGTTTTTCTGTGGCCTATTTCGTTGGGAAGTTCAGTCCTTGCGGTAAACCCGGCTCGGCGGCGTTTTCGGATTCATCGAGCTGATCGAGCACCTTGTCGTAAATCTTAATCTTGCCGTCCTTCTGCATCCGTTGCTGTACGCTCGCGATGTAATCCTGGAAAACCTGGTTCTGGCGCTCGCCTAGTAGTTGTTGTTTCAACTGATCCTGCTCGCCCGCATTGAACGTGGTGAAGTCAGGCTCTTTTCGCTTCGCGACTCCCACGATCACCCAGTTGTCGCCGACTTTGATCGGCGTCCGGGCCACTTCGCCCTCTTTCAGACTGTAAATTAGATCGTCGAGCGCAGCGCTCGTGCCCGCTTTGCCGAGCGACGAGTTC
>DASXXL010000306.1:0-6215 GCA_036503085.1 Pyrinomonadaceae bacterium
TATAAAGGACGCAACGTCGACTTCCGCGTCTCGATCATGCCGACGATTCACGGCGAGGACGCGGTCGTTCGTATTCTCGACAAAGAACAGATCAACGAAGAGTTTCGCAATCTCAATCTCAACGTCGTCGGGTTTGCCGAAGAAGACTTGAGAAAGTTTCGCCGCTACATCGCCGAGCCTTACGGCATGGTGCTCGTGACTGGTCCAACCGGCTCCGGCAAGACCACCACGCTCTACGCCGCGCTGAACGAGATCAGAAACGAAGAAGACAAGATCGTCACGATCGAAGACCCGGTCGAGTATCAGTTGCACGGCATCACGCAGATTCCGGTCAACGAAAAGAAAGGCCTGACGTTCGATCGCGGGCTGCGCTCGATCCTGCGTCACGACCCTGACAAGATCATGGTCGGCGAGATCCGCGACACCGAAACCGCGCAGATCGCGATCCAGTCAGCGTTAACGGGCCACCTCGTGTTCACCACCGTCCACGCCAACAACGTCATCGACGTGATCGGACGATTTCTGAACATGGGCGTTGAGCCTTACAACTTCGTCTCGTCGTTGAACTGCGTGCTGGCCCAACGGCTCATCCGTATGTTGTGTCCGTATTGCAAGCGGCAGTATCGCCCGAACGAAACCGACCTCTGGGAAGCCGGGTTGCGGCCTGAACTCCATCGCGACCGGGCGTTCTACATGAATGTCGGCTGTGATGCCTGTAACCACACCGGCTACCGGGGCCGCACCGCCATTCACGAATTGCTGGACTTGTCGGATAATATCCGCGAAATGATTGTCGAACGGCGGCCCGGTTCGGAAGTGCGGCGCGCCGCCGAGGCCGAGGGATTGAGGAGTTTGCGGGAATCGGCCTTACAGAAGGTTTTCAGCGGGACTTCAACCCTGCATGAAATAAATCGCGTGACGTTTGTAGAAGAACTCGACGCGAACAAATAGCATCAAAAGCCCGGCCGCAACTCCCCTATCCGAAACCATAATTCTGAGCAGTTTATGGGGAACCGAAATTAACTGCTCGCGTGTAAGGGAATTGGCCGTCCCGACCTTGCGGTTATTCGTCAACGGCGGCATTATTAGGCGTCGCTTTAACTTTCCACCTCTCGAGTAAGAAAGTCATGAGAAACAACATCAGAAGTCGCACACTCATCTCCCTTGTCCTGGCCCTGAGCCTGTTGTCGATGCCGCTGACGGCCTTCGCCAAGAAGGGCGACAAGAACTTCAAACGCGGTATGGATTACGAGCGAGCGCAGCAGTGGGACAAGGCCGCCCAGGAATACACGCTCGCCGTGGCCGCGGACCCCTCAAACATGGAGTATCAACTCCACTTCCGCCGCGCGAGTTTCAACGCCTCGCAGACCTACATGCAGCAGGGCCGATCGCTCGCCGAGCGCGGCGATTACGTGGGCGCGTACAACGCCTTTCGCCAGGCTTACGGTTACGACTCGGTGAACGAGCTCGCTGTATCGGAGATGGAGCGAATGCTGCGGCTGCAAGCGGTCAAGGAAGGGAAGGCCCCCGCTAGTAGCAGCAGCAATGGCAGCAACGGCTACAGCTTGAGAGGTAATGAAGTTCCCGAAAGCGGAACCATGACGCCGGTGAGCGGACAGACGCCTGATGTCTCGCCCAGCAACGTTCAGCTTCGCGTCATCAATTACACCGGCGATCTCAAAGCACTCATTCGCAGTCTTGCCGAGCAACTGAACCTAAACGTCATCTTCGACAGACAATCGTTCACGCAGTCGCGCCAAATCGATATCAACCTGAAAGACGTGACCACCGCGCAGGCGCTGGACTACGTGTTCCTTCAGGAAGGACTCTTCTTCCAGAAGCTCAGCCGGCGCACGATCCTCGTTGCCGATCAAGCGCGACGCCCGCAGTATCAACAGTTGGTCCTGCGCACTTTCTATCTCTCGAACATGAAACCGGCTGACGCGCGCCAGCTCGTGCAACAGGCGATTCCGCCGTCAGTGGGCCGTCCGCAAACGATCGTTGTGCCTGATGATGCGACGAACAGTTTGACCGTGCGCGACACGGCTGAAAACGTGCGGCTGATCGGCGAGTTGCTGCAAAGCGTTGACAAGGACCGCGCGGAAGTCGTGATGGACGTCAACATCTACGAAGTGTCGAAGAACGACATGCTTCAGTTCGGTAATCAGATCGCCACGACGGTCGATACCGGTCTCGGTGGTTCGCCGGGCTTCTCGCTTTTGACTGACAACGGCGTCGTCAACAATCTCGGCCGCGGTGTTAATCTCGGCGCGCTCGTTGGTGGTGTTCCGACTTCGTTGGCGGCAGCGCTCGTGATTCCGCCGTCGGCGTTGCGTGCTTTCATGAGCAAGGACAACACGAAGTTGATTGCTTCGACGCAGGTCCACGCGTTCAATGGTGAGGAATCCCAGGCGCGCATCGGACAGCGCGTGCCGGTGCAAACAGCGCAAGCGTATCCGTTCGGTGTGCAAACCGGAACGCCTGTGACCGGGGGGACGGGCAGCACCCTGTTCCCGAGCGGTGGTTTCCCCGTCATCAATTACGAACCGACTGGTCTAACGCTTAAATTCACGCCGCAGGTTTATCCGAATCTCGACGTGCAAGTGAAGATGAACATCGAGCAGAAGGACGTGCTCGGCGCGAGTACGCTGACGCCGACATTCACTGAGCGCACGATGTCCGGCACGGCGCGCATTCAGAACAACCGCACGATGATGCTGGCGAGTGTTTCGACTGACGTCGAAGCGCGCGGCCGCAAGGGCATTGCTTATCTCAGCGGCATACCAATCCTCGGCCGTTTGTTCACGTCGCCGACGCGCGATCTGCGCCAGGTGGACATCGTGATCAGCGTGACGCCGCGCGTGCTGCGCGCGCCGAACGTGACGCCGCGTGACGAAGAGATGCGTCCGAGTGGTACGTTGCAATCGCCGACGACCGGATCGCTCGCGGAGATGATTCGTGAGGCGGACCGTGAAGATCAGATCGCGGCCGCGCGTGCGATTCCACGCAATGCGGAGATAAAACTGCCGGATGCGCCGGTCGAAGTTGCGAAGCCGGTTAGCGCGACGCAGACTTCCGCGCAAAACAACAGCACAACGACTGCGCCGGTAACTAACACGAACGCTGTAGCAAACACGGCTGCTGCGGTGCCGAACACAACTGCGGCTCCGATCAATGTGACAACGACTGCGCAGCAATCCCAATCCGCTTCAATCCCTGTTACTACGGCCCAGGCAACAGCGCCAGCTCCGGCTCCGGTGAAGCCCGCGGTCGAAGAGCTGCCCTCGTTTGTTCCGGCGCCGAAGTCGTTGATCAGCGATCGCGCGGCGGAGCAGGTGGCCACAGTCAATCCGGGTGGCGCGACCAATCAAACCGCGGTGCTGACCTCGTTGCCGAAAGCGACCGACGCGTCGCTCAGTCCGAAAGCACTCGATACGAAACTGGACGCGAGTCGCGTAGCGCAACTCACCATGCTCGAAGGCGACGCGGTGATGAAGATCGGCGAGAAACGTCGTTACGCAGTGCAGTTGAATTCCGACGTGCCGCTCAGTGTCGCTTTGCTGGCCTTGAAGTTCGATCCGAAGGTCGTAAAGGTAAACGCGGTGACCGCCGGCACGCTGTTGAGTTCATCGCCGGACACGGCGCCTTTGTTCACACCGTCGATCGACGCGAACGGCCTGTGCATGATCTCGATCTCCTCGTTGAACGGTAAAGGCGTGTTCAAGGGATCGGGGCCGCTACTCTTCCTCGATCTCGAAGCGGTCGGTCCCGGTGATGCTGCGCTCTCCTTTGTGAAGGAGACGCTGCATCTGATCGCGACCGACGCTCGCGACGTGACCTCGGAGGTCGTACAGGGCACGGCAACAGTGAAACAATGACGTCTCTGTCGTAGGCAGAGGACGACAAAACGCGGCGACTGGCTGAGTGGAGTTAAGTACCGGTCGCCGCATATTTTTGAAAGCGACCCTTATGAAGTACGAGCGCGGATTCTCACTGATCGAGTTGGTGATCACCATCACGGTGTTGACCATCATGACGCTTGGTGTGCTGCCGCTTGTGAAGGTGGCCGTCAGACGGCAGAAGGAACAGGAACTGCGCGATAGCTTGCGGCAGATTCGCATGGCAATTGACGAGTTTCACCGCGACACTGTCGGTATGAATTGTTCGGCGGCGGCATTCCAGGGAGGACAAACCGGTGGGCAAACTGGTGGCACTGCCGGCGGCGGGCAATTTGCTGCGCAGCAAGGCAATATTCCGATCGATCCGCGCAGTCAGGTTTTGATCAGCGACTGCACGATCTTCGGCGTTGATAATCCGGACCGCTATCCGCCCGATCTCGAAACGCTCGTGAATGGCGTTAACGTGATATCGCGAACAAATGGAACCGGCGCAGGGCAGCAGGGTACTGCTGCAACACAGGTCGGCCAGTTAGCGACGAAGCAGAAAGTTTACCTGCGGAAGTTGCCGATCGATCCGATGACGGGCAAGGCTGATTGGGAAATGCGATCGAGTTTCGATGCGGCTGACTCGAATTCGTGGGGCGGTGAGAACGTGTTCGACGTGCGCTCGAAATCGAAGGCCACGGCGTTGAATGGAGAGAAGTACAGTGACTGGTAGTTTGCAACAGGCACGCAGCAGGTGGCAGGCGGGATTCACGCTGCTCGAGTTGATGATCGTGATCTCGATCATCATCATCCTCGCGGCGATCACGCTGCCGCAGTATCAGAAGACCATCATGCACACGCGCGAGGCGGTGCTGCGCGACGACCTGCGCAAGATGCGCTCGCTGATCGATCAGTTCGCGGCTGACAAAGGTCGCTTGCCGCAGTCTCTCGACGAGCTCGTCAGTGAAGGATATATGCGCGAAGTGCCGCTCGATCCTTTCACGAACCAGAAAGACTGGGCCATCTCGACCGGCGAAGATCCCAACTCGCTCACCGGCGAACAAGGTATGACCGACGTACACAGTAGTTCCACCGAAACATCCAGCGAGGGCACGCCTTACAGCGAGTGGTAGAGCATTGCCGATTGTCGATTGCCCATTTGTGCCTGCGACCTTACGCCTGGAGGGCAAGTTGTGCAGTGGGACGACGCAATCGACAATTGGCAATCGTAAATCGGCAATAACCTATGGCTAATTTGATTTCACGCATCGTCGAGCCGTGGTATCCAGCCAGTGCTATCGGTCTCGAAGAAAATCTTGCTTCCGTCGTTCAACTCGAACGCGTTAAAGGCAACGTCTGTCGCCTGAAACGCGCTGCGACTGCGAGCATCGATCGCGCATTGTTACAACCGAGTTTTGACGAACCGAATGTTCAGAATGGTCCACAACTCGCGGCGGTGTTGAAAGACCTCGCAGTGGGCGCGGGCTTGATGCGGCAGAAGCGTTGGTCGTTGACGTTGCCCGAGACCACCGCACGCACGATCGTTTTCACGATGGAGACGCAGCCGCAGTCGGGCGCCGAACTTCAGGATGTTTTGAAGTGGAAGATCGAGCGTGGCTTCGGCGCGCCGATTGAAGAGCTTTCGATTTCGCGCGAGCGTTTGCAGAAAGACGCTCAGGGACGCGATCGCTATCTCGCTGTCGCGGTGAAGAAGTCGGTGGTGGCGGAATATGAGGCGGTGCTCGAGTCGTTGGGTTGGCGCGCGGGGTTGATCCTGCCGCGACATTTGGGTGAGGCGCAGTGGCTCGTGCGCAACGGCGCGGCGGGAGATTCGTTGTTGCTAAGTGGTTCGAGTCAGGGATTTACCGGCGTGATCTTTCGCGACAAGCATCCGTTGATTGTGCGCACGGTGAATTGCGCCGAAGGTGAGTTTGAAGACGAGTTTTACCGGTTCCTGCTGTTTTATCGCGACCGGAACATTCCGGAGAGAGTTGGTGACTTGCCGTTGCGGCGGTTGATGGTGATCGGCGAGGGCATCACGAAGCAACGGGCCGGCGAGATCGTCAACGAGACGACGGGCGGAGATCTGCGGCCGTTGGCGGCGGAAGATCTTGGCCTCCAGTTACCGAGCCGCGACTTCAGTTTCGACTCCATCGCCGCCCCCGCCGGCCTGGCCACGCTCTCGTGGTAAAGCCTGGACATGATTTCGGAATTTACAAGATCGAGACAGCCAACCCGTAAATTCTGAAATCCTGTCTACTCGCTTTGAAACAAACGCGGATCTCGGAACGTAACACCCCGGTATTATGAAAGCTTCCGCCTCCTCCGTTT
>DASXXL010000307.1:0-2724 GCA_036503085.1 Pyrinomonadaceae bacterium
AGGCCGTTTTTATTTTTGCACTAAAGGAAAAGATTCATCATGCTAACTGAAACTAAACCCATACTTCTGGACCACGTCGAGGTACGGATCGTCAACCTCGATCCCGACCACCCCGGTTTTCGCGACGCCGAATACCGCGCGCGGCGCAACGCGATCGCGCAGATCGCCACGAACTATCATCCCGGCCAACCGATTCCCCACGCGCCGTACACCAAACTCGAACACGGAGTTTGGCAAACCATCTGGAAAGCGCTCGGACAGTCCCATCGCCGGCACGCATGTGCTGAGTATCTCGACTGTCTCGAGAAGCTGAACTTCCCGACCGATCACATTCCACAATTGGACGAAGTGAGCCGCAAGGTCGAGGCGCTCAGCGGCTTTCGACTCGAACCGGTCGCGGGTCTCGTCGAGCCGCGCATCTTTCTCGAATCGCTCGCACGCGGCGTGTTTCTCTGCACGCAGTACATCCGGCATCACTCGACGCCGCTCTACACGCCCGAACCCGACGTGGCCCACGAAATCATCGGCCACGCCGTAACGCTCGCCAGCCCGCGACTCGCCGAGATCAATCGCCTGTTCGGCGAGGCCGTCCGGCGCACTAAATCGAGCGACGCACTGGATCGTTTGGCGCGAGTTTACTGGTTCACGATCGAGTTTGGCGTGCTCCGGGAAAACGGCGCGGTCAAAGCTTACGGGACGGGGTTGTTGTCGTCAGCTGGTGAATTGGAGGAGATGCACAAGGCGGAGTTGCGTCCGCTCGATCTCGAAGCGGCGGCGAATCACGTCTACGACCCAACGCACTACCAGGCGATTCTGTTTTGCGCTGAGTCGTTCGACGAGATGGAACGGTCGCTGCGCGAGTTTCTATTAAGGTGGTAAGTGGTGCGCTTGGGACCGCAGGCGTCTCGCCTGCACAACTCACGGCACTGTCGTACTAACAGCCTGCAGGCGAGACGCCTGCGGTCCCAAAGGAGGTCTTTGGTCTTTTGGATGTCGCCCTTGTAGTTTTTGGATCGCGATGCGGTGGGCTGTGTGTTTTGCTGAGGAAAACTAAACGTCAGCACGCGTCTCACGCGGCATTCACGTTGCTTAGGACCATCGCGGCCACTCCAACGTTAACGTTTGTCCTACCTGGAGGTTTATTACATGCTTCGCAAAAGGATCGCTCTCTTCTTCCCGTTGCTCGTGCTGGTATTCGGTCTGCTTGTGTGCACTCCGGTGCTGGCTCAATCCACCGCCACGCTTCAGGGTACCGTCACCGATGCGAAAGGCGCGGTGCTGCCCAACGCGACGGTGACGGTCAGAAATAAAAACACTTCATTCGAACGAACCGCGCAAACCGATAGCGAGGGCAACTATCAAGTCGCTGCCCTGCCCGTCGGCAATTACAGTGTCGAAGTGAAAGTCGAGGGGTTCAAAACTCAGGTTGCCGATCAGGTCACGCTCGAAGTCGCGAAGACGGTCGTGCAGAATTTTCAACTCGACGTCGGCGCTGTTTCTGAACAAGTGCTCGTCACGACGGACCTGCCGGTCATCGAAACAGCCACGACTTCAGTCGGCACCGTCATCAATCAGCGCACGGTGCAGGAGATTCCGCTGAACGGCCGTCACTTCGTCGATCTCGGCCTGCTGATTCCCGGCTCAGTCACGCCGCCGCAAAACGGATTTCTTACGGCGCCGCTGCGAGGCCAGGGCTCATTTGCCATCAACACCGCCGGCAATCGTGAAGACACGGTGAACTTCATGATCAACGGCATCAACCTGAACGACATGGTCCAGAACCAGATCACGTTTCAGCCGTCAATCAACACGGTTCAGGAGTTCAAGGCTGACAACTCAACGTTCAGCGCTGAGTACGGCCGCAACTCCGGCGCGATCGTCAACATCGCGACGCGTTCCGGTTCCAACGACTATCATGGTGAGCTTTTCGAGTTTCTGCGCAACGACGTCTTTGACGCGCGCAATTTCTTCGAACGCACCACCCAGCCCGCGCCGTTCAAGCGCAATCAGTTTGGCTTCAACATCGGCGGACCTTTGAGCCTGCCGCATTTCGGTGACGGCGGCCCAGTGCTTGGCTACAACGGCAAGAACCGCACGTTTTTCTTCTTCAGTTACGAAGGCTTGCGCCAACGGCAGGGCCTGACAATTTCCGGTGTGACGGTTCCCACTCTCGCGCAACGCGCCGCGGTAACCGATCCCGTTATCCTTAAACTTCTGCCCTTGATTCCGCTGCCCAACGTCGGCGCGAATGGCTTTGCCGGTTCGGCCACAGCGCCGGTGAACATCGATCAAGGTACGCTCGACGTCAGCCATCAAATCAGCAACAACGATCGAATCCACGGCTACTACGCTCTCCAACGCGACGAGCGTGGTGAACCGACACTTCAGGGCAATACGATTCCCGGCTTCGGCGACACGCGCGGATCTCGCCGCCAGATCTTCACCCTCAACGAGACCCACACGTTTGGTTCCTCGGTCGTGAACGAAGCGCGTTTTGGTTTCAACCGGATCCACATCCTGTTCACGCCCAACGCGCAACTCAACCCGCTTGATTTCGGCATCCAGGACGGAGTCAAAGAGGCGATTGGTCTGCCGCAGTTGAACGTCACCGGCAGTAGTTTCAATTTGGGCGGGCCGACCGGTTTCCCGCAGGGACGCTCAGATACGACTTTCGTCTTCTCCGATACGCTGAACTACCTGCGCGGTAATCACTCATTCCGCTTC
>DASXXL010000308.1:0-10689 GCA_036503085.1 Pyrinomonadaceae bacterium
GTACAAAAGCAATCGACTGTGGTTTGAGCAACGACCATGCCGTTTCCGGATCTCGCGGTTTTCTCGTCAAAAGCGCTTTTCTGCGTATGGAAATGTGGCAGTCACGCTTGCTGCGTGGTCGTTTTTAATCTTCCACTGGACTTATGCGAAGTGTGGCTGGTAAAGTGAGCGCTAGCGTTCGCAAATGTTTGGCGAACGTGTCGGTGTTTTTACGAGTCCTGTCTCATTCGCACAGGTCCTTCCGTTGAAGTTCCGACGCTTCTCCTAACCCGATTCTTTGTGCTTTGAATTACTTTCACGAGCCGCCGGCGAGCGGCCGTTCTGGAGGTTTTTGTATGCCTACCCCCACCCCCCGAGTCTCAATGCGCACTCGCCGTGTCGCGTTGGCTTGTTTGGGCGTCTTTATATTTTCCGTTGTTACCACTGGTTTAATCGTCAGCTACCTGCAGCGTCAGCCGCAGGTCCAACGCATCAACTACTCGCAACTCTATTCACTCGCTGAGACCGGTGGCGCTACGGCGCTGACGATCGAAGGCGAGACCGTGACCGTGACGCGGCCGGACGGTTCGATCGTCGAAGCAACCGTCACCGGCGAGACCACGCAGCACGACATCGTGCAGTTGTTCAGCCAGCACCACGTGCCGGTTGAGTTTCAGCCGGTGCAGCCTGGTCTGCTCGCGACTGTGATGAATTGGGGACTGCCGATCCTGATGCTCGGCTTGATCGCCGTTGCGGGATGGCGCGTGTATGCGAGCTTGAGCGGGCGGGGCTCGTTTGAGCTGACGGACCACAGTGGTCAACAGAACGTGGGCTTTGACGACGTGGCGGGTGTTGACGAAGCGAAGGCGGAGTTGACCGAAACGATCGAATTTCTGCGCAACCCCGATCGGTTCAGCCGACTCGGTGGGCGTGTGCCACGCGGCATTCTGCTATACGGGCCGCCGGGAACGGGCAAGACGTTGCTGGCGCGGGCGGCGGCGAAGGAAGCGGGTGTTCCGTTTCTCGCGGCGTCTGGATCGAGTTTTCAGGAAAAGTTTGCGGGCTTGGGCGCGGCGCGCGTGCGACACTTATTTGCGAAGGCGAGAAAGCTTTCGCCCTGCATCATCTTCATCGACGAGATCGACGCGCTTGGACGACAGCGTGGGCGTGGTGGTGACTCGGCTTCGGCTGACCAGGACCAGACGCTAAACCAGTTGCTGGTGGAGATGGATGGTTTCGACCAGTCGAGCGCCATCGTCGTGATTGCGTCAACGAACCGGCCCGACATTCTTGATAAGGCTTTGACGCGTCCGGGTCGTTTCGATCGCGAGATCGCGGTTGACCTCGCGTCGGTCGATGGCCGGCAGGCGATTCTGCAGGTTCATGCGCGCAACCTGAAGCTCGAAGAAGGTTTGGATTTGGTTTGGATCGCGCGTGGCACGCCGGGTTTTTCGGGTGCTGATTTGGCAAACCTGATGAATGAGGCCGCGATTGCCGCGACGCGCGATGATGCGCCGGCGGTTGGCCGCAAGCACATCGAGTATGCTCGCGACCGGATTTTGATGGGCGCGGAACGCCAGGGCTTCATGATGGACGAAGACGAGCGTTACGCGACTGCTGTTCACGAAGCGGGACACGTTGCGGTCGGGCTCGCGGTGGAGAATGGCGATCCGATTCACAAGGTTTCGATTCTACCGCGTGGGCGTGCGCTTGGTGTGACGCAGTCGTTGCCGGAGCGCGATCGGTTCATGAAGAAGCGCGAGTATCTCGAAGACCAGATCGCGTTGTTGCTTGGCGGACGAGCGGCGGAGCAGATTCTGTTGTCGACGATGACTGCGGGCGCGTCGAACGACATCGAGCGTGCGGTGGAGATCGCGCGGAAGATGGTCAGCGAGTTTGGCATGAGCCGTTTGGGACCGATTCACCTTGGTTCGGCAGATCAGCCCATCAGCCAGAACCTGCTGGATCGGATTGAAGAGGCGACAAACGACCTGATGAATGCGCAGCTCGAGCGTGCGTGTGCGATCGTTACGGCGGAGAAGGAATCGATCGGGCGTTTGGTGGAAATGCTCATGGAGCGCGACACTCTCGACGCCGAAGAGATCCTCAGTTGTTTCAGCAACAGTCTGAACGTACGCGCCGCGTAATTTCATTGGACAGGATTACAGGATGTACAAGACTGGAAAGAGTCCTGTAAATCCCGACATCCTGTCAGAATTAGTGCGCTAGCGCGTCGGGGTGTTCGGAGATTTCACGGACGGCGCGGCTGCGGCCCCGGCTTACGACTAAGCCGACGCCCGCGAAGATCAGAATGGCTGCTATCACGGTGCGCGAGTTCCCCTGCTCGCCTAGCAGTAACGGCGCAAAGCCGAACGCGACGAGCGGTTGGAGATAAATGTAGACCGCGACGGTGCTCGGCGAGACTTGCGTCAACGCCCACGCGTTCAGATAGTACGCGCCGACCGTCGGCAGGATGATGATCAGGCCCATGACGAGCCAAGTGCTCCAGGTAATCGCCGCGAGGTTGTCCTGCCTGAGCGAGTAGATCCCGAGCGGCAAAGTCAAAACCGCGCTCACCAGAAATATCCACGTGATCACGTCCAGCGCACCATAACGCTCGAAGAGTCGCTTCGAGATCACGATGTAGACTGCGTAACACAGCGAGTTGCACGCGATCAGCAGATTTCCAGCCGACGTTTGTGGCGTGAGTTGAGCGTGCGCCGGATTGATCAGGTAAACGACGCCCCCCGCCGCGAGCACAATCCCCAGCAAGCGCTTCAACGACAGCCGATCCAACCCAAACAAAATACTCACAAACAGCACGAACACCGGCACGCTCGTGGTCAACAGCGCGGTGTTGATTACAGTGGTGAGTGAAAGCCCTTTGACGTAGAGCAGTTGGTTTCCTACGACGCCCGTCAAACTACACAACACGAGCAAGAGAAAATCCCGCCGCGGCATGTGATAGAGCGCCGTGAAGCGCCGCCGAAGCAAGGCGAAGACGATCGCCGCGCCCACAAGTCGACACCCAACCAGACTTGTCGCCGACATCGAACGCAGCACGATCTTGCCGAAAATAGGCCACGCGCCGAAAAGTATCTGGACCGTTACGAGCGCGAGATGCGGCCGAAGGCGCTGCCCGGAAGACATTACACGCGCGGTTCGAGACTCAACGGGAACGTTATGAGAAACGTCGTGCCCGTTGCCACCTGAATCACGCGCGGAGCGGCGACTCATACCACGAGGTAAAGCGGATTTTCGAGGATCTTCTTGAAGGTCTGTAAGAACTTCGCGCCGGTCGCGCCGTCAATCACGCGATGGTCGCACGACATCGTGACGCGCATCATCTGGCGCACGACGATCTCGTTGTCGCGCACGACCGGTTTCGGCGTCATCGCTCCGATGGCGAGAATCGCGCCTTCCGGCGGGTTGATTACCGCAGTGAACTCGTCGATGCCAAACATGCCGAGGTTGCTGATCGAGAACGTCGCGCCCGTGTACTCTTCGGGCTGCAATCGCTTCGCTCGCGCGCGTTCCGCGAGCTCTCGCACTTCACCCGCGATCTGACTCAACGACTTCTGGTCCGCCGCGCGCACGACAGGCGTGATCAGTCCGTCTTCGATCGCCACGGCGACACCGATGTCCGCGTGTTCGTAATACCTGACAAACTTCTCCTGATACGACGCGTTCACTTCCGGATGCTGCATCAAGGCGGCGGCCGTGACCTTGATGATCACGTCGTTGATGCTGATCTTCAGATCCGGATCGAGCGCATTGATACCGCGACGCATTTCGGCGGCGCGATCCATCTCGATGTCGGTGGTGAGAAAGAAGTGCGGCACCGGCCCGAGTGACGTAACCAGACGCTTCGCGATTGTCTGGCGAATTTGCGTAGCGGGCTCATCACGATAAGCCGACGCAGTGGCGATCGCCGCGGGTCGAAACTGTGCCGGCTCCACCGCGCGCGGATACTGCTGCGGCGCAGGCGCGGCTTTGGGCTGACTGAGCGCGGCTTCGATGTCTCGCTTGATGATGCGTCCGCCCGGTCCACTACCTTGCACGGATCGAAGATCGAGCCCCGATTCAGCCGCCATGCGAGCGGCGAGTGGCGAAACGATCATGCGTTCCGACGCCGCAGGAGCGCTCGGCGCCTGTCGGCCATTGCCGACACTCGCGGCGGCAGCGGCTCGTGCTTGCGGAGCTTGTTGTTGCGCTGGAGCAGGTGGCGCAGGAGCAGGTTGCTCTGGCGCTGCCTCTTTCTGTTCAGGCGCCGCGGCAGGAGGCGCTGCGGTTGCGGCAGGGGCTTCCGAGAGCAGGGAAGCAATATCTTCTTCCGGCTCGCCGATGATCGCGATCAGTTGGCCCAACGGCGCCGACTGCCCTTCGTTGATGACAATCTTGCGCAGGACGCCATTCGCGAGCGCCTGCATTTCCATCGTGGCTTTGTCAGTGTCGATTTCCGCGAGTGGCTCGCCCATGGCGACCTTGTCGCCCTCTTTTTTCAGCCAGCGGGAGATCTGTCCCTCCTCCATCGTGGGGGAGAGCTTCGGCATGATTACCTTGGTGGCCATCCGCGTTCCTTAGTCTTGAATTGTTAATCGAGATACGCGACTTCGCGCACCGCCGCTACGATCCTCGCCACGTCAGGCACGGCAAGATTCTCGAGATTCTTCGCGTAAGGCATCGGCACGTCCGCGCCCGACACGCGTTTGATTGGCGCGTCGAGATAATCAAACGCGCGCTCCATGAGCTCCGCGCTGATCTCCGCATTCACGCCGCAGATCGGGTGCGACTCCTCCGCCAACACCACCCGATTCGTCTTCTTCACCGATTCGACAATCGTGTCGATATCGAGCGGACGGATCGTGCGCGGATCGATCACTTCGCACGAGACGCCTTGTTTTTCGAGTTCGTCCGCGGCTTTCAAAGCCACCGGCACCATCAACGATCGCGCGACGATCGTGACGTCAGTTCCCGGACGCTTGATGTCGGCGACGCCGAGCGGAATCGTAAAGTCAGGATCGTCCGGCACTTCGCCTTTATTGCCGTACATGCGCTCCTGTTCGATGAAGATCACCGGATCGTCGTCGCGGATTGAAGACTTCAACAAACCTTTCGCATCAGCCGGCGTCGACGGCATCACGACCTTCAAACCGGGGAAGTACGCGTACCACGATTCGAGCGCCTGCGAGTGCTGCGACGAGACCTGAAACGCCGAGCCGCCCGGCCCACGAAACACGATCGGAATCTTGAACTGACCGCCGGACATGTAAAGCATCTTGGCGGCGGAGTTGATGATCTGATCGGTCGCGAGTATCGAGAAGTTGAACGTCATGAACTCGACGATGGGTCTTAAGCCCGTCATCGCCGCGCCGACGCCGAGTCCGGCGAAACCAAGCTCAGTGATTGGTGTGTCGATCACTCGCCGTGGTCCAAACTCGTGCAGCAAGCCTTTGGTGACTTTATAAGCGCCGTCATAGGCCGCCACCTCCTCGCCCATGATGAAGACCTTTTCGTCGCGGGCCAATTCTTCCCGGATCGCCTGATTGAGCGCTTCGCGTATGGTGATAGTTGCCATTGATCTGTTATTTGTTCCGGGAAGGATCTATCGGATTAGCGTAAACGTCTGTGTAGAGCTCCGAGGCGTCCGGCAGTGGACTCTCCTCAGCGAAGCGAATCGCATCTTCGACTTCTTCATGCACCTCTTTGTCGATCGCTTCGAGGCCTTTCTCGTCGATGATTTTTTGTTCGATCAGACTGGCGGAGAACAGCTTGATCGGATCGCGTTCCTGATACTTCTCGATCTCCGCGCGGGTGCGATAGTTTCCCGGGTCAGACATAGAGTGGCCCATGAAACGATAAGTGCGCACTTCAAGTAACGTCGGCAGCGACTCCTTGCGGCCGCGTTCGACCGCACGCGTCACTGCTTCACGCACCGCGAGCACGTCCATGCCGTCGACAAACTCGGACTCCACTTCGTATGCGCAACCTTTCTTCGAAATGTCGCGCAGCGACATCGCGCGAGCGAGCGAAGTGCCCATGCCGTATTGATTGTTTTCGCAGATGTAGATGCAGGGAAGTTTCCAGAGTTGGGCCATGTTCAGTGACTCGTGAAACGCGCCCTGGTTGACCGCTGCTTCGCCGAAGAAGCAGAGCGTCACTTGATCGGTGCCCTGGTACATCGACGAAAAAGCAGCGCCGGTCGCGAGTGGAATCTGGCCGCCGACGATCGCGTGACCACCCATGAAGTTCACTTCGTGGTCAAACATGTGCATGGAGCCGCCTTTGCCTTTCGAGCAGCCCGTCGCTTTGCCGTATAGCTCGGCCATGATCGCGCGCGCCGACATGCCTTTTGCGAGGGCGTGACCGTGTTCGCGATAGCTCGTGAAAACGTAATCGTCTTTGCGAATTGCGGAAATGGCGCCGACGGCGACCGCTTCCTGACCGATGTAAAGGTGACAAAAGCCGCCGATTTTGCCGCCGACGTAAACCTCGGCTGACTTCTCCTCGAACCGCCGAATCAGGAGCATTTGCCGATAGAGATCAATCAGTTGTTCCTGGTTAAGACCGGCAAAACGGTCTTTCTGCCGCTCTTTGACTTCGTCTCGTTCGCGGGCGAGTTGTTTTTGATCTGCTTCGGCTGGGGCGTCGATGACGCTGGTCGAACTTTGCTCCTCGGCTCCTGCTCGGGAGGGTGGTGCTGCAGTTTGTTTGCTCATGAGTTGTCTTTAGAAAGCTCGGATTATACGCGACACGCGGGGTAAGGACAAAAAGGGTTGCAGCGCGCCGTCAATTTGCACGCAAACGCCGAAGGCGTTAACCAGTTGCAGCCGACAGTTGGTTGACGCTGGGTTCTGCACCAGAACCAGGCACAACGCTGAAAGCGAGGGAAACATTGACTCTGGTCTAACCCCAGCGTATAAGGCAACTAACTCAAGGCCTCATTGCCAACATCATCCGCGAGGTGGGTAAAGAAGCCGGTCGGAATCGTTCCAGAGGAGTCCCTCTCATGCGACGTCGATTTCTAGCGGCTCTCAGTTCTCCGCAACGAGCTCAAGACTCTACAGTTCGGTTTACACGGAAACCATGAATAAAACCCGCCTTTTAATTTGTATGGTGACAGCGATTGTTGTAATGGCAATGGCTTTTTGGCCGAAGCATCTCACTTTGGTATCTGGGAACCAGCAACAATCGTCTTCAACGCGCGACCAGAACCGAGAGAAAATTGAACAGAAGAAAGCATCTTTTAAGTCCGGACGGGACCTTTTGCTTAAGCACGGCGTTCCGTTTGATCCCGACTTGCTGATGGAACCTGGTTTTCAGAAGCGCCTGGCTCCAGTATTTGCGAACATGCCCGAATTTCGAGAAACCCACGTTGCGGGAAAACAAATGAGGGGAGTTCAACTAGCTGACACTCTGTTTCTTCCGGAAAACGTCGAGCTAACAGGCGACACTGTAATCATTGCCAACAACATTATATTTTCAGGTAAGCACGCCGTAATCAAAGGACCTCATGATCTGCATTTCTTCGCGCTGGGTCCTGTTCTATCTGTGAATATGAGCGCGCGAAACGGGCGCGGACAGTCAGGTACGATTGTCGAGACGGCGTTTTCCAAGGTCCGTCTTATCAAGGCGGTGTTTTCGAGGACTAGCATTGAAGAAGCAAAACGTCAGGGCCAACTGGTCGAGCCTGACAGCATCACTCTTAATATCGACGCGCTGGGGCGAGATGAATGGTTGGAGAGCCAGAAGGCCGGACGGCCGGCGAATCACACTCGACGCTCTACGACACAGCAGCAGGAAAATATCGATAAACCTCCAGGTGCAACTGGAGATACAGGAGCAAACGGCGCTCCTTCAACTGAACCTCCAACAAACGGGGAGGGTCCGCCAGGTCTTTGTCCAAACGTTCCAGATGGCGGTGAGGGAGATCTTGGACACACAGCACCTGTTGCAGGAACTGGTGGAACTGGTCTTCGCGGTACTGATGGCGATAATGCCGGCACGCTTAACGTTACCGTTAGCTCCCCTAGCGACACTCACTTTTATAACCTCTCAGCCAAAGGCGGACGGGGTGGCCAGGGTGGACCAGGCGGTCCTGGTGGACTTCCTGCGCGTGGTGGAAAAGGCGGACCAGGTGGACCGGGTGCTACCTGCGCCTGCCCGCTACAGTCGGGAAGGGGCGGCCGGGGCGGCACAGGTGGTAAAGGCAGCAGGGGGGGTACAGGAGGCATGGGTGGGCCTGGTGCGGATGGCGGCCAAGGCGGCACTATAAACTTTACATATCCCTGCAACTGGACGCCTAATTGGGCTTCCGACGTTAACCCTGGAGGCAAAGGTCCGGGAGGCGTGCCAGGCCCTAATAGCGTGGGAGGTCCGGGAGGGTTTGGTGGCAGTCCGGGTACCGGGGGAAGCAATATTAGTTGCCTCGACAAAGCAGGAGGAACGTTAGGTCCAGGTCCAGAAGGCCAGCCGGGCGACAATACCACCGATGTGCCAAGCGAAGGCACGCTCGGCGGCCAAAAAGGTGCAGGCACAGTCAACGCTTTTGTGGATAACACAAATTGCCCGCCGGGTGGAGGTGGCGGGTCTGAGTCACAGTGTCAAGAGGATTTCGACTGCTACCTTCTTGGCTGTAGCGAATGTAATTGCGTGTTTGGATACTGCTCGAATAACACGCCGATTCTCATCGATGTGAGCGGCAACGGATTTCAATTAACTGATGGATTCGGCGGTGTTAACTTCGATCTCAATGGCGACGGAACCGCAAGAAAACTTGCGTGGACCTCGTCTGGTTCAGATGATGCCTGGCTTTCGCTGGACCGCAATGGTAGTGGAATCGTAGAGAATGGTCAGGAATTGTTTGGTAACTTGACACCGCAGCCCACACCAGCGCCAGGAGTGGAGAGGAACGGGTTTCTCGCGCTTGCCGAATACGACAAGGTGGGCAACGGTGGTAACAGTGATGGCGTAATCGATCAAAACGACGCGATTTTTTCGTCGCTGCGGCTGTGGCAAGACACGAATCACAATGGCGTTTCCGAATCCACTGAACTTCACACTTTGCCTGAACTCGGTGTGGCAAGTATAGGGCTTGATTACAAGCTATCGAAGAAGATAGATGAGTACGGCAACCAGTTCCGCTATCGGGCTAAGGTGAAGGACAGTAAAGGCGTTCAACTTGGGCGCTGGGCCTGGGATGTGGTTCTTGTTTCGGGACCGTAAACAATGCTGCTGAATATCGTCAGCTTCGGCGTTCCCGAGGCTTCAACAAACCGTTGCAGCGTTAAGTCATCATGTCGATGGAGCTGATGCCGGCGCCGGCGGCGGTGAGAATGGCTTTGCGGCCGTGCTTGTCGCGCTGCATGCGGCGCGCGGCGGCGGTCAGGAGTTCTTCACTGGTCTCTCCGTCTTCAGGGAAACACGCGACGCCCAGACTCACGCCCAAACCGATCATCGTGCCCGCGCGCACCGAGAAGAGTTGCTCCTCGACCGTATTACGGATGCGGTCGGCAATCGAGGCGGCCATCGTGCTCGAGGCCATCGGCATGATCGCCACAAACTCGTCGCCCGCGTAACGCGTCAGAATATCCATCTGCCGCAACTCGCGCCGTACTACCCCCGCCACACTCGCCAACAGACGATCGCCGATCGAGTGGCCGTATTTGTCGTTGACGATCTTGAAGTCGTCGATGTCGATGGAGAGAACGGCGAGCGACTCACGGTTCATGCGCTGGCATTCGGCGAGACGCTGTTCGAGCATCATGTAGAAGCCGCGCGCGTTGGGAAGCTCCGTCAACGGGTCGACCAAAGCGCTCTCGCGCGTCTTCTCGTAAGTCAACGCGTTGTTGAGCGCGCTCGAGGCGTGCTGACAAACAGACTCCAACAAACGGACGTGTTCGGTCGTGTATGACGTACGGCTCTGCGAGTAAAGCGCGATCGCTCCGAACGCGCCGTCTTCGCGCAACAGCGGCGACACCAGCACGCCGCGAAAACGTTTCACGATCTCTTCGGACACGCCGACGAGGTCCAACTCCGGCGAAGCATTGGTCATCGAGCGCGCATTCGCGATCACCCAGCCGGTGATGCCGTCGCCGACCGTGATGCGGCGGCTCGAAAACATCTCCGCTTCTTCACCAACGGCGTGCGCCGCGATCGCTTTCCCGGAACGTTCGTCGACCAGAAAGATCACGCAGCTATCGAACGGTACTATTGACTTGAGTTTATTAGCGACAAGGGTGACGGTGTCGCTGAGATTGAGCGACGAACCGATCGTCTGCGCGATCTCGTGCAGCGCAAATACCTCGCGCTGTGCTTCGGAAATCGAACGAAAACCACTCGTCTCTTCAGCCGGTGTGCCGAGAATGTCAGACGCCAAACCAGCATCGGGTTTCGTGCTCGTCTCTGTATCGATAGAAACAGTGGAAGCGACTTGCTCCTGAATGTCTTCCGAACCGATGAGTCGATCGAAGGCAACAACGTGCTCGACAAACTTCTGCACGACCTTCGGATCGAACGCCGAACCGACCATGTTGTTCAGCAACGCCAGCGAGTCTTCGCGCTTCATTCCCTTGCGATACGGACGATCGCAACGCGTCGCATCGTAGAAATCGACCACCGAGATGATGCGTGCGATCAGCGGGATCTGTTCGCCCTTCAATCCCTTTGGATAGCCGCTGCCGTCCCACTTCTCGTGGTGATAGCGAACGA
>DASXXL010000309.1:0-2665 GCA_036503085.1 Pyrinomonadaceae bacterium
ATAAAGTCAGGCTATTGTCAGGCTTTCGATCGTCGACTGAAACGGAGTCAGCACTTCCGGTCCATCGTCGGTCAGCAGCACGACATCGCAGTGACGAATGCCGCCGAAGCCTTCGAAATAAATTGCCGGTTCGATGTTGAAGATCATCCCGGGCTCGAGGATGTCGTCGGAGGCTGGATGCAGTCGGGGAACGGCATTGTGGTTGATGGCGGCGAAACCGACGCCATGGCCCAAGCCATGCTTGAACTCTTTGGCGAATCCGTAGTCGGTTAGCACTACTCGCGCGGCGCGATCGACATCGGCCGCTCTTACGCCGGGATGGATCGCCGCCAGCGCCGCGTCGCGCGCCGCGAAGATCGCTTCGTACATTCGCTGCTTTCGTTCGTTGATTGGGGCGAAACAAAACGTACGCGTGATGTCGGTCCAGTAGCCGTTGAGATACGAGTTGCAATGGAGCAGCACGAGATCGCCGCACTGGAGTTCTCTGGAGCGAGAGCGTTGGTACGCGGCGTAGGCTTCGGCTGAATTCGGCCCTGACATGCAGAAGACATAACCGTCCGCGCGTGCGCCGTTGTCTTCAAGTCCTCCGTGGGACACGAGTGACGCGCGAAACAGAGTGGCGACGTCTGTTTCTTTGAGCGTCGGCCGCAATGATTCGCCACGGTGTAAGAATGCGCTGCCCGCAATCTCACAAGCGCGCCGCACCCAGGTTTGCTCGGAAGGCGTCATGACCGATCGGAGTTGGGCCAACAGATCGTCTGCAGATGCGATTGACGCGGTGGACAAGATCTCACGGAGCAGTTCGTGGATGGCCGTGCCGAAGAGGTGCATCCCGACGTAAGAAGCGGGCTGAACGATTGGACCGGTTTCGCATCCGACGACGATTCGGTCCCGATGTCCGAGATCTTTTATGACTGCTGTTAACGGCGCTCGTAAAACGTCAACCGCGGTTTTGATTTCGGCGAGTGAACCAAACGAGAGTGTTTCGACGACGTCGGCCCAACTCGCGCGCGCGAGCTCTGCTTCATCATCGGGCGCCAGCAGGTGGACCATGCCGCTCCTCGTAATCACCGCGAGCGAGGTCCCGATGACGGGCCAATAACCGGAAACGAGCAGCACGTTCGTGGGCAAAGCACAAACAAGCGCATCCATGTTCGCGCGCTCGAGCGCTTCACAAATGCGTTTGATTCGTTCAGCGTCGCGTTGTTGAGAGCCTTTGGTCATCTCGATGTCTCCAAGATCTCAATCCCAGGCCCACGCCCAGGGTCAACAAAGCACCCGCGCCAATTAGTAATCCGACTTCGGCCGCCGACAACGATGCCTTCGGCTTGTGCGCGGCAAGATAATGACGTTCCAGATATTCTTCGCCGTTGCGCTGCCCGCTCTGATGCAGCGCCATCTGAATCACTTCAGCCAGATGAAGCGCCTGCCGTTCGGTCGTCTGTGCGATTTGTTCGCGGCAACTGAAACCATCGGTAATGATCAGCGTGTCTTTGTCTTGCTCACGCACGGCAGGCAGAAGCACGCGTTCGCCGCACTTCATCGCAACGTCGTAATGTTCCTTCTCAAAACCAAACGCGCCCGCCATGCCACAACACCCCGTCTCAGGCATCTCGTAATCGACCTTCATCTTTTTCAAAATCGATTCTTCAGCTTCCATCTTCATGATGTTCTTGTGATGGCAGTGGCCATGCACGAGAGCTTTCTTTGCGAACGCCGGTAAGCTGAAATCAGGCGCGCGCTGTTCGAGAAAATCACTCAACAGAAACGTCTGGTCTCTCAAGCGTTGCGCGTCCTCGTCGTCAGGAAAAAAGTTCGTGAGCTCTTCGCGAAAAACACTTGCGCAACTCGGCTCGAGTACGACGATCGGCACGCCCTCGCGAATCTCGGAGCGCAGCGTTGTTAGCGTTTGCCGCAGCAGCGCCTTCGCCTCATCGAGCATGCCCCAGTCGTACAAGGGACGACCGCAGCACACATCCGCTTGCGGCACTTCCACACTGAATCCCGCTTTCTCCAGCACCTCTACCGCAGCGAGCGCCGTCTGCGGATGAAAGTGGTTATTAAAGGTGTCGGGCCATAAGATCACGCACCCGTGTCTGCTCAGTGCGGGTCCGTCCTGGACGACTCGTGGGACCGCAGGCGTCTCGCCTGCATCGTTCGTAGAACACGGTTCGCGCGCAGAAGCAGGCGTGACGCCTGCGGTCCCAGACAAGATGCTGTTCTGCCGGCTACGTTCACGGAACAACTGTTTGAAAGTGCGCGACGCAAACCTTGGAATCGTCCGCTGCGAATGCACGTCCGCGACGAACCGCGCGATCGCACTGAACACAGGCAGATGCGTCAACGCATTGACGACTCCTGGCGCAAGCGACGCGAGCCGCGCCCAGCGATGTATATGGCCCATCGTGTAAGCCGAGCGCGGACGCAACCGTCCTTCGTAATAGTGCGAGAGAAACTCGGCCTTGTAAGTCGCCATGTCGACTTGCACGGGACACTCGCCCTTGCATCCCTTACACGCCAGACACAGATCGAGCGCTTCCTTGACTGCTTCATTCTTCCACCCGTCGGTGATCGTTTCGCCTCTGATCATCTCGCCGAGCAGACGCGCACGGCCCCGCGTGGAATGCTTTTCCTCCAGCGTGACCATGTAGCTCGGACACATGGT
>DASXXL010000310.1:0-3754 GCA_036503085.1 Pyrinomonadaceae bacterium
GATATCCGAGCCGAGTTGCAGGTCCGTTCCGAGGAGCCACCAGCTATGCGGCAGCTTGAGCGCGAAGTAACTGCGCGATTGCCGCGTGCGCCAGCCGGCGAACCACGGCCGCGCGGTGAAGAGGCGCGTGAACGCGACGAGGCTGTCGTACCAATCGTGATTACCGGGAATGGCGTAGACGTGTGGCGAAGGCGACTCGGAGTAACGCAACGCCGCTTCGTAAGGCGCGACGAGTCGTTGATCGTATTCCTCGCGGCTCGCAGTCGGATAGACTTCATCGCCGCCGAAGATCAGAACGTCGCCGCGTTTGGTTTGCGCGCTGAGAGTTTTGTTGGTTTTCGAATCGGTGTAGGTGAAAGTGTTTTCACACTTCGCGAGGTTGTAGGCGATGGCGTAAGTTGAGTTCCAGCCGTCGCCGACGTCACCGACGTAATCGACCCAGATTGAGTCGCGCTTCCGGTTTTGATCGGGGATGATCTCCTGACCGCTGTCGTCGTAATAACAACTGTAATCGAAGAAATCTTCGGCGTCGTCGCCGGCGGCCATTGCTTCGACGAGCCGGTGATCGGAGTGGCGGCCGAAGATAGTGGAGACGGCGACCTCGACGCCGGTCTTGGCGAGCTGGCGTGGATCGTACCAGCCGACCATCGGCAGGCGCTTCACAGGCTTAACGTCAGGAGGTTTGATTGGGGGATTTTGTTTATTCATGGTCCAGGGCTCGTTACGCGTGAGAATGAAAGTACACTGATCGGGTGAGTCTTGCGAGGAACTCACGGGACGGCGATTACTGGCGCAGTTTATAATCGACATCCCGCGTCGCGTCAATAGAAATGCAGTCTGTATGATTAGCCTTTGAATTCACGGTGTCATGTGGCGTAGACACAGTCTTCAATTAGTGTCTACTAATGTGTACGCGCTCTCGACGCTTAACTGTCTTGACCTTTCAAATCTCCTCCAGTTTGCTGAAGAAACATAGTTGCACTACAGTCAGTCGCCGTAGTCTCAGGCAAACTCAGGCCCACACATCGGAGCACAGTACAATGAGAAAACTCTTTCCCCTTCTTTGTTCCTTACTCTTGCTCATCTCTGCTGGCCCAGGCTATGCGCAACAGCGCGCAGTGCTTTATGAGAACTCCCCTTCAGCGCAGATACAGGCGTTGGCGAAGATCCTGCAGGATCCGCGCAGTGCTAAGGTACCTTCGTCTCAGTTACCGAAGCCGGCGCGCTACTTCGTGCGCATCACCGAACGAAGATTCGTCCTGACCCCCGATAACAAGCTGCTGCCTACCGCAGTCCTGGCCGGACCCGCGCGGCCGTTCGCGTTCCTGACGACGCCCGAGGGTTTCTTCGGCAAATCACTGCTCGAGATCTATGGCGACATCGGTTACGAAGCCGAAGACATGATTCGCGTCCAGCGCAACGCCGACATGGTGGTGATGCTCTTTCGTTATCCGGACAACGTCAGCTTGTCGCCGGTGAGTAACGGAAACCTCGGTGTTGATTGGCGCCACGGAATCTATTCGACCACTTGGGACAACGTGCTGTCGTTGTTCACGCGCCTCGTTCAAGACGAGCGCAACCCGGTTTGCAAGCAAGATCAAATGCCGATGGCGAACATTTGTCTGCCGCCAAACGACAGATCGTTCGTGCGGCGGTTTCAGTCGACGGCGAGACGGCAGCTAAGGCAGAAGACGAAATCTTACGCGGTGCTGCACGTGACCGGCGGCCCGCTGTGGCGTTATCGCAAGCTGCTCGAAGACAAGTTCAGCCTGTTCGAACATTTCCGAGGCGACGGCCGAACCGAGAACGAGCTACTGGATACCCGCGACGCCGAGCCGAAAGGGCAGTTGTATGAAGTGGTCGGTCCGAACATGAAGCTGAGCGACCTGCCGGAAGTCGTAATCATTCACCTCGGAAAACTGGTCATCGACGACTGCTACTCGGCCACTTCGGGTGAGTTAGCGAAGTGCCCGCAGCCTTAACACCAGGAAATCGCTTCTTATGTACGCTCACGTGTTGACAGATCACCGCTGAATGGTCTAAAAGCCGATACGCTGGCCACTCGTTTCCCTAAATCAGTTCTGGCCAGTTTGCCCCCATGCCGTTATCAGTCTGCGAACCCTTCGCGTGGTACCTCGTGATCACGTGCAAGCACTGCGGTTTAAGGCAGCCGCTGCACCGCGATCCGTCTCATGGCACGTCAGCCTTGTTGCGTAGCTACAAGTGGCGCTGCATCGAATGCCAGCACACTGCGGTCTACGAGGCAGACGAGATCGAACGCTACCAGCACACGATCGAACGACGCCAGCCACCGTCCTAAAGTAACAATCAGATCAGGTCTATGCCCGACTCGGCGAAACGTTGCGCCGCCGCGGCGCTTTGTTGATCCTGTTCGTGGTCTTGCGACCACTGGGCGTGTCGGATGAAGAGGGCAAGCTCGATGGCGCGGCCAAGAGTTAGGGCGAAACGCCGCGCTCCGGCTTCGAGGTGCGAACGATTCGTTGCTTGTGCTTCTTTGAACCAGCTCTCTGCGTGTTCGATTGAGGCGATAACGATCCGGCTGAGGTCTATGAGCTGCGGATCCCGAAGATTCTCGAATAGCCGCATCGCGAATGACGTTAACAGATCGAGCGATTCAGCGTCGCCAAGCGCCCGCAACGTGTCGAGCGCGAGCACGTTTGTAGTTCCTTCCCAAATCGGCAACACCTGGCTGTCTCGCAGCAACATCGGCAAGCCCGTGTCTTCCACGTACCCGGCGCCGCCAAACGACTCCAGCACTTCACTCGCGACACTCACCGCCTGCTTAGCGGTCGTTAACTTCATCACCGGCGTCAACAGCCGCAACAGCGAGGCGTCATGTTCGTCGATCTCACCGGCTTCGCTGCGTCCGGTTAACTCCGCCAAATAGAACGCCAGATGAAACGCCGCTTCGGCTTCGGCTTGAATTCCGAGCAACGTGTCCATGTGCAAGGCTTTTTCGGCGAGCGTCGAACCAAATGCCGTGCGCTTACGGGCGTAGTCAAACGCGAGCGCGACGCCGCGACGCATGAGCGCCACCGCGCTGATGCCGTTCCACAGCCGCGTGATGTTGAGCAACGGCGCGATGTTGCGCACGCCGTCCGTTGTTCCCAGCACCAACTGCGCCGGCGTTCCGTTCAGCGTCAGTTCGGCGGTTGGCACCTTGCGCGTGCCGAGTTTGTCTTTGAGTCGATTGATCTCGATGTTGCGCGGACGGCCTTGCTCGTCTCGTGTTTCGAGATAGAAGAGCGCGAGACCACGGCCACCCGGTGGATTGCCTTCGGGCCGTGCGAGTGTGAGCGCGATCTGAGAGTTGATCGCGGACGTAAACCATTTCCGCCCGTACAGCCGAAACTCTCGCGAGTTCGCGCCCGACTTCGCTATCGTCTCCGACAAACCAACATCGGAACCGCCAGTGAGCTCGGTCATCCACTGTCCCGCGGTCCAGAACTCCGACGGTTCGCGAGTAATCAAATGCGGCACCGCACGGTCGCTCAATTCTTGGTTTCCCGAGGCAAGCAATGTACGCGCAGCGCCGTCGGTCATCGCGAGCGGACAACTGTAAATGTCGGTTGAAGGCGTGAAGAGATAAGCGAGCGCGCACTGATGAACTCGCGACAGCGCGCCGTGTTTCCGTTCGTACGCCGTCGCCACCACACCGTGCTCGACGGCAATGCGTTCGGCTAATCGCCACAGCGGCGTCAACTCGATCTTATCGACGCGATTGCCCCACGCG
>DASXXL010000311.1:0-7947 GCA_036503085.1 Pyrinomonadaceae bacterium
GCAGCAGCAGCGGCAGGCGCAGGCGCAGCACCAACGCCTATCGTGACGGGCCGCGCCACGAAACGCGCGATCATCACCAGCGGCGACGACGACGAAGACGACGATGTTGAAGACATGGTCAAAGGCGCGTCCGTCATGCGCGTCAAAACGGAAGAGTCCGCAACGGCCAAGTTGCCGTTCGATTCAGCGAAGCGCGTCAACTACAGCGACTACGTCCTGCCGCCGCTGCACTTCCTGAACGAAGCTCCACCGCACAGCGAACAAGCCGACGCAGAGTTGCTGAGTCTCGCGACGCGCCTCGCCGAGAAATGCAAAGAGTTCAACGTCACCGGCCAGATCAAACACATCTGTCCCGGCCCAGTCGTGACGACTTATGAATTCAAACCCGACCCGGGCGTGAAATATTCACGCGTCGTGTCGCTCGTCGACGATCTCTGTCTCGCGTTGAAAGCGGAGTCAGTGCGCATCGATCGCATGCCGGGCAAACCGCACGTCGGCATCGAAGTTCCGAACCCGCGCCGCGAAACGATCTTCCTGCGCGAAGTTATCGAGTCGCGTGCGTTTCAGGAGTCAGGCTCGAAACTGACGATCGCGCTCGGCAAAACGATCGACGGACTGAACTACGTCGCGGATCTCGCGAAGATGCCGCACTTGCTCATCGCCGGCACGACGGGCGCGGGCAAATCAGTCGGCGTCAACTCGCTGATCGTTTCGATTCTTTATCGCGCACGGCCTGACGAAGTTAAGTTCATCCTGATCGATCCGAAACGGCTCGAGCTCGGGCTTTACGAAGACATTCCGCACCTCGCCGCGCCGATCATCGTCGATCCCAAACTCGCTTCGCGCTCGTTGAAGTGGGCGGTCGCGGAAATGGAACGCCGTTATCGCGATCTCGCGGGTTGGGGCGTCCGCAACATCGACGGCTACAACACCGAGATCATGCGCCGCAATCTCGTGAAGGAGTACGACGATAAAGGCGAACCGTGGAAACCGCTGCCGTACATCGTCATCATCATCGACGAGCTTGCCGACCTGATGATGACGTCCGGACGCGAAGTCGAAGAATCGATCACGCGGCTCGCGCAGATGGCCCGCGCCGTCGGCATCCATCTCGTGCTCGCGACACAACGCCCGTCAGTCGACGTCATCACCGGCCTCATCAAAGCAAACTTCCCCTCGCGGATCTCTTTCCGCGTGTCGTCGAAGATCGACTCCCGCACCATCATCGACACCAACGGCGCGGAACAACTCCTCGGCCGCGGCGACATGCTGTTTCTCCCGCCCGGCACGTCGCGCCTGATCCGCGTGCACGGCGCGTACATCGATGAAAAGGAAATCGACCGCATCGTGTCGCACATCAAGGCCCAGGGCCCGCCGTCATACGACGAAACGATCACGCAGTCGGATGAAGAAGCACTCGGACTCACCGCCACCGAGGGCGATCACGACGAGTTGTTTGAAGAAGCGTTGCGCATTTGCGTGGAGATGAAACGCGCGTCGACTTCCGTGCTGCAACGCCGTCTGCGTATCGGCTACGGCCGCGCCGCTGCGATTCTCGACATGATGGAACGCGAGGGTCTGATCGGCCAGGCTGATGGTTCACGTCCGCGTCCCGTGCTGGGGCGAGCCTACGAAATGGTCGCCGAGTGGGACGAGATGGGCGTGGCCGAAGAGTAACTTTCAACATCCCACAAGAAGTCGCGCGAGCGACGGAAGGAAAGCAAATGGAAACCCAACAGTCCAGAAACCAATCCTCCTTCTCACCGTTTCGCCCCGGTCTGAAGTTCGAGTCAACAAATCCAGTCGACCCGCCGGATAACACCGGCGGTGGAGGCGGCACGACGTCTACACCCTCGGCGCCACAGCCCGAAGAGCCGCCGGAAGAGGCCACGAACTAGGACCAGCAAATACAGATTAGACAGATTTATCGTGCGATCTGCGGGATAGGTGTGCCTTCGTCTTGACTCGCACGGTCTAAACGAATATAAGTCTAACGCCCGCGATTTCCGCTCGGAGCCCAGTTTTTGTCGACACAGATCAACGCTGAAGTTTCCCAAACCACCAAACCGCTCGACGGCACTTCGTTCACTTTTTCAGACCTGGTCGAGAAGCTGAACAGTCAAACAAACCCGCCCGCGCTCGAGGAAATGAATTCCTGGCTCGCGACGGTCGAGATCTCCCAACTCGATCTGCAGCCTTACCTCGGGTTCAAGGAAGGCAATTATTGGCGCCATCGGGTTTGCCGTAACGATGCGGTCGAGATGCTGATCATTTGTTGGCGGCCCGGACAAAGAACGCCAATTCACGATCACAATGGTTCGCACGGTGTGGTTCGCGTGCAGCAGGGTGTGATGTGGGAAACGATCTTCAGTTACGACAAAGAACGGGGCTTGAATTACGACACCGCTCGCGAGTGTCCGGAAGGTACGATTACCGGCGCCGACGTGCCCGACATTCATCAACTTGGAAATCCCGACGTAAGTGGACGTGATCTGATCACGGTCCATGTTTACGCGCCGCCGCTCGGAGTTTTACATACTTACAAGCTGGGTAGTTCGGAAGTAGACCATTACACGCCCAACGATCTCCCGACTTGAAGCGAATCGTTGTCACTGTCCTCGCCCTGCTGACAACGCTCGCTTTCGGGTGGGCCTGCCGTCGCCCCTCAAATCAAACACAGGAAATTACGGTCGCTGCCGCGTCCGATCTGACTGATGCTTTCGAAGAGCTCGGGCGCGAGTTTTACGCGAGCAATAAGATCAAGGTCGTGTTCGTGTTTGGCTCGACCGGACTGCTCACGCGCCAGATCGAAAACGGCGCGCCGATGGATCTGTTTGCCGCGGCCAACGTCAGTTATATCGATCAACTCGAGCAGAAGGGCTTGATCGTTCCCGGCACGAAACAGGTTTATGCGCGTGGACGGATCACGTTGTGGACCACGGCCGATAGTCCGCTGAAGATTGAGACTGTCGCTGACCTCGCGAAACCGGAAGTGAAACGCATCGCGATTGCGAATCCGGATCACGCGCCTTATGGACTTGCGGCGCAACAGGCGTTGCAGAGTGCGGGCGTTTGGGAGACGGTGAAACCGAAGCTCGTGTACGGCGACAACATTCGGCAGACGCTGCAATATGCGGAGACGGGAAATGTCGATGTAGCGCTCGTCGCGTTGTCGTTGAGCCAGCAAAGTCACGGACGCTGGACGCTGGTTCCCGAGCAACTGCATCAGCCAATCGACCAGGCGCTGGCGGTGATCAAGACGACGCGTAACGAAGCAGCGGCGCGAGCGTTTGCGGGTTTTGTTAGTGGGCCGCGGGGCAGAGAGATTCTCCAGAAGTACGGTTTTGGATTCCCGTAACAGTTAAATCAGTGCCGTCTGTGGTGACGGTGATCGTGCCGCATTTGCCGGTCGTGAGGACTTGCGCGCCGGCGGCTTGCCAACGTTCGACGACCTCACGATGCGGATGGCCGAACATGGAGTATTGGCCGACGGAAATGATAGCGATTTGTGTTTGGATTGGGGCCGTGTGTGCGTGTGTCGCGGCGATGAAGGGTGGGGTTGAAGAGGTTTTGCTGCCGTGATGCGGGACTTTTACGACGTCGGCGGTCAAGTCGTCTGCGGATGCGACGAGCGCGCGTTCGGCGCTCTTCTCGATGTCGCCGGTGAATAGGATGTGACGCTGGCCGTAGGTCGCGCGCAAAACGATTGAGTCGTTGTTGCGTGACGGCGCGTTGGCATCCGCGGTTGCGGGTGGCCATAGCACGTCGATCTCGACAGCGCCGAGATGAATTATGTCCCCAGCCTGTAACGTCGCTTGCGGCGTGTGAGTAGCGGAGAGTGTTTGCGCGAACTTCGCGTACTCGGGATCGTCTAATGGGCTGCGTGCAATAAGCGCGGCATCCACGCTGAAGTTGCGTAACACGTCGTTGAGCCCGTCGATGTGATCTGCATCGGCGTGCGTTGCGAGCACGTAATCCACGGTATCCATCCCACGCCACCAAAGATACTCAGAAACGACCGCCTCACCAATGCTGCGTCGATTCGTGTTGGATCCCTGTTTATCCGTGGCTCCACCGGCGTCGATTAACAAGATCCGTCCGTCTGGCAGCATTACCACAGCGGCATCGCCTTGTCCGACGTCGAGAAAGTCGACTCGTAGCTTCCCATCTACTCGGTTGCTAAACGGGTGCAGGATGACAACGAGCACGAACACCAGTTGCGCTGCGACGGCGAGGCGAACCGGCTTCTTCTTCTTTAGAACTAGGGCGAGCAGCGGCACGAAGTAAAGCACATACATGAGAGCGCCCCAACCCGAGTACTCCGGAACACGGATCGAAGCCAGATTGAAGTGCGCGAAGGGATCGACGCTGTGGACCATGAGCCAGTTGATTGCGTTCGCCAAGTGGCTCAACGGGGTCGCAAGCGTGAGGCTGAGTTGAGAAAGTAACAAAGCGAGCAATGCGACTGCGCTCAGCGCCGCCAGCATCACGCTCACAACGATGTTGAGGATCAGTGACGCAAGCGAGAGACGATGAAAGTAGACGATCAGCAACGGCAGCAGCACTAACTGCACTGAACCTGAGATTACCATCGCCGCGAACACATAACGCAAACACGCCTGAACGCGATAGCGTTCGAGCTTTGCCGCCAATGGCGTTTTGAACAACCGATAATGATACGGCGAGCGCGCGAGCTCTTTAACCCAGTTGCGCTCGCTCCAAAACAGCACTTCACAAAACCAACGCAGCTCGCGCGAACAGACCGGCGGCTGCGGCGTCTCACGCGATGGATACCACGCGCCGATCGCCGTGCACGTCCGCAACAACGGCCACGCAATCGCCACGATCGCCAGCACCGAGAGAAACGTCAGTTGAAACGACGGATCGAAGATGGAGTTAGGACGGTAAACCAGCAGCACGAGCGTCGCGGCGCCCAGCGCGTTCAGTGAGCTTGATTCGCGAAAGAGCACGAGTGCGAGTCCGGCAAAGGTAAACATGATCGCCGCTCGCACGACAGATGCTTCAGCGCCCACCGCGAGCGAGTAGGACCACACACAGATCGCCGGCACAACGAACTGCAGCCACCTTCTCCGGCTCAACTGCTTCATAGCAAGAAAGACGAGGCCGCCGAGGAAGCTAATGTGCAAGCCGCTGATCACGAGGACGTGAAACGTTCCGCCTTCGCGAAAATGTTCCGACGTCTCGCGCGAGAGGTTGTAACGATTGCCGAGTAACGCTGCATCGAGCACGGCCGCCGTCTCGTCCGAAAACCGCGTATCGATTGCTCGTTGAAGCCGTTCGCGCCACAAGTAGAGCGGACCCAAGACTCTAACCCGCCACCCACGCGCGCCCTCCAGCCGCGTAATCGCAGCCGTACTCTTCACAAACGCAGTCGCATCGTAACCCTTCCGCTCCAAGTACTCAGACAACGGCGACACGCCCGGATTGTGAAACTCATCCCCACGATTGAGCCTCGCCACCACTCGTATCCTCGCGCCATAACGAAGTCCCAACCCGTCATATTCCGACTCGCTCCTCAACGCCACCACCAACGAAACAACTCCAGAAACACCACGCTCCAATCCATCAACATCCAAGCGCTGCACATCAAGCGTGAGATAGAGCCGATCCCTCCCTGCTTCGACTGGCCCACTTATCACTCCCGTGATCACCACTTGCCTACCGGCGAACTCTCTTAGCTCACTACCGCGCTCGTCTCGTCTCTCCTGCATCGCCAACGTCGCGCCGGCAACACTCGTCGCCAGCAACAACATTACGCCCGCAACGGCGAGTCGGCGCTTCAGCACTGCCGCAACCGTGAGCGCAGTACAAACCCCACCGGCGATCAACCACGGGAGTAAGCGGAGCGGAAGATAATTAGCGATAAAAATGCCTGCTGAAAAGGCAACGGCGAGTTGGGCCAGCGGCTGCCGGCTGAATGAGGCGCGGTGAGGATTCATTTGTTTTACGCTAAGTGTAACCGAACAACCGTCTCGACGTGATGTGTCTGAGGAAACAGATCAAACGCCAACAGCGACTCCATCACATGTCCACCAGCAAACAACTTCTTCAAATCTCGCGCGAGCGTCGCCGGATCGCACGACACGTAAGTAACGCGTTGCGCACGCGCATCAACAATCCCCTTGATCACCGCTGACTCAGCACCCGCACGCGGCGGATCGAGCAACACAAAATCAGTCTGCAGACTTCTATCTCTGATCCACTCCGCCACACCCGCATTCACCACGCGCACATTCTCCAACCCCGCGCGCCGCAAATTGCGACGCGCAAATCCGGCCGCCACCGAATTTCCCTCGACGCCCGTGACTCGTGCAAAACGCCGCGCCAACGGCAACGTAAACAACCCAACACCACAATAAAGATCCACCGCCGCTTCACCCGTCGCCTCATGCAAAGCAAACTCAATCAGCGGCGCGAGCAAACCCGGGTTGATCTGAAAGAACGCTTCCGCGCTGTAGTTATAAATCTCATCCCGGATCTTCAGTTCGAGCTCCGCCGTCTCAAACCCCGCAAACGCCGGCGCCAGCGAAACTCCGTTATCACCCGCCACAATATCCAAGTGCTTCAAATCCGGCGGAAACTCCTGCCAATCGGTGGCGCGCACACGTTCGAGCGTCTGCTCCAACTGCGGTACCAGCACCGCGCAGTTCGCCACGTCGCAAACACGTCGCGAACCACGCTCGTAATAACCAATCGTTTGCTCGTCCCGATCGATCTGCCACATCGCCCGCATGCGATAACGCCAGTCGCGCGGTGACGGTGTGACGACAATCTCCGGCAACTCTTCGAGTCGCGCGATGCGATGCAAACAATCGCGAATTATCTCTGCCTTCGCGGCTAGCTGCTTCTCATACGTGAGCTGTTGAAAATCGCAGCCGCCGCAACGTCCGAAGTACGGACAAGGCGGTTCGACGCGATCGGGTGAGGCGACCAGGATCTCGTCGATCGACGCAAACAGGACGTTTCCCTGTTGCCGCTCGACGCGCACGCGCAAGCGATCTCCCGGCGCAGCGAGCGAAACGAAAACCGTGTGTCCGTCCGAGTGGGCCAGGCCATACCCACCCGGCAGGATGCGTTCGATCTCAACTTCCAAAAACGACATTACTGCGCCGGATAGTGCTGCGGCTCCCAATTATGCGGCGGTGGCGGCGGCGCATACTCGTGTTGCACGCCTTCGAGATCGAACTTGACGCCGCCGATGATTCCGGAGAGCGCGTTGTAAATCAGCGCGCCGATCGCGCCCATGACGAACCCGAGGATGCCGTAGAAAATCGGGAAGCCGATCATGAAGCCGACGCCCATCACAACCGAACTAACGCCGCCGAAAGCGGCGTCCCTACCTCCGGCAGCCGACATCGCCGCGCCGAAGATAATAAAGAACAACCCGTAGATTATCCCGGCAATCAGCCCGAAGATAAACATCAGTAGCCCGTACATCTTGGCCAGCGAAATCACGCCGAAGCGCCTGATAGTCATTTCAGCCATCACGTTCTCCTTTTTGAAACTGCGCGATTCAAACGTAAAACAAGCTGAGACGCGGCACGGCGAATTGCTCCCGCAGACGCTTCAGCAAAAGGTTGTTGAAGGTTTGATTATAAACCGACGTCTCCATGTGATTGCGATATGGTTTGAGTTGTTCCTTGACGGCTGTCTTCTGTGCTTCGAGTTCGTCCGTCGTGGCCACCGCAAACATCGAGTTGTTCAATAAACGTTCGAGCCCGCCGAGCGAGTCTTCGAGCTTACGCGTGTCGAGCGTTGCGCCCGCGGCGAGATCCTGTTCGATGTCGTTGAGGAGCATCGCGGCGCGCGTCATCGCTTCGGAGAGATCGTCTTCCTGTTTTTCGCGGCGCGTGGCGGCGGCTTCGAGTAACGAGTCGCGACTGCGTTGCAGATGTTCGCTGATTGCTTCGAAGGAGAACGGCGTTT
>DASXXL010000312.1:0-2788 GCA_036503085.1 Pyrinomonadaceae bacterium
CCCCGGCTTCGCTTCCGTCGCGCCGGTGAACGCGCCGCGCTCGTACCCGAAAAGCTCGGCTTCGAGCAACTCACCCGGCAACGTCGCGCAGTCGATCTTCACGAGCGGCTTCGTCGCGCGCCGCGACTTCCAGTGAATGAACGAGGCGAGCACGTCTTTGCCCGCGCCCGACTCCCCCGTGATCAATACATTCGCATCGGTTGAACTGACGCGCTCCGCGAGACTCACTGCCTCGCGCATACCGGGTGAGCGCGCAAACAGTTCGATCACGATTCTTTTCTCAAAGAACTGGGACCTTCGCCGGTGAATTCAGCCGGCAACTCCACTCGCTTCGACTCGCGCCACAGACGCTCGAGGTCATAAAACTTACGCGCCTTCTGCTCGAACACGTGGACCACGAAATCGCCGTAATCCAACAGGATCCACTCCGCCGTGTTGTAGCCTTCGACGCGCGCGGCCGGCTCGCCGGCTTTCTTCAGTTGCTCGTAAACAGCATCGGAGATCGCCTGCACCTGCCGCTCGTTCGCGCCGCTGAAGATCACAAAGTAATCGGTGAAGCTCGCGATCTCGCGCAGGTCCAGCACGACCGGATCGATCGCCTTCTTCTCGCTGCCCGCGTGTAGCGCCGTACAGATGCGCTCGTCGAGTTGATCGTCACACTTCTCGGGATCAGGCGTGGCCTGGGACTGCGTCTGCGTACGAGCAGCCGGTTGAGGACGGAGCGACTGTTCTTTAACTGTTGAGTTTGGCTTCATTCGTATTTCGGTAAATCTCGTACTTCCTGATGTAATTAGCTACTGAGCGGGGGACCATTTGGTCCAGCTCGTCGTAGCGCCCTTCGTTCGCGAGCCGGCGAATGTTAGTCGCCGAAACATCTTTCATCACCGCGTCGGTAAAAAATATCTGCTCCTTCAACTCGAGCGGCGCGGGCGGCGTTTCGTAACCGGGCCGCGTGACGACGATGTGGTTCGTCATCTTCAACAGCCGTTCCCACTCGCGCCACGTTTTGATCTCGGACCACGAGTCGGCGCCCATGATGAAAAACAACTCCGTGCTTTCGCCGAACGTGCGCTGAAAGTGCGCGACCGTGTCGACGGTGTAACGCCGGTCTGGCGCGTCGAGCTCAAAGGTCGAGATCCGCAAACGCGCATCGTCCTGCGTGGCCAGCGCGAGCATCGCATAGCGATGTATCGGCTCGGTTACAGCGCGGCCGACTTTGTGCGGCGCGAGCTGGGCCGGAACAAAAATTACCTCATCGATCTCAAACAACTCGGGAACTCGGCGCGCAACTTCTAAGTGACCTAGATGAACCGGATCGAACGTCCCGCCATACAACGCTATGCGCTTGCGCTCACGCATCTTTACAAAGCCAATTCCACCGTATCGTTATTGGTGTTCGTCGCTGCAAGCTCGTCGAGCTTCGCGGAAATCGCGTTAACAAGATCGCGAACACCTTCGTTAGTCGCCGACGAGATCGCAAAGAACGGTTTCTGATCCGCTTCCGCCCGTGCTCGCAGCGACTCCAATCGCTCCGGCTCATCAAGCGCGTCGATCTTCGTTGCCACTACGAACTGCGGCCGGGCCGCGAGCTCGGAATTGTAAGAAGCCAGCTCGTGATTCACCGTCTCAAAATCTCCGACCGGCTCGCGCCCGGATACGGAAGAAACATCAACGAGGTGCAACAACAACTTCGTTCGCTCGATGTGCCTGAGAAAACGATCGCCCAGGCCCGCGCCCGCATGAGCGCCTTCGATCAAACCCGGTATGTCGGCAATGACAAACGTACTAAAGTCTCCGAGATCAACCACGCCGAGGTGCGGTTCCAACGTGGTAAACGGGTAATCGGCAATCTTGGGACGAGCAGCGGAAACAGTCGAGATGAAAGTCGACTTGCCCGCGTTCGGAAAACCAACCAGGCCAACGTCCGCGAGCAGCTTCAACTCGAGTTGCAGCTCGCGCTCTTCGCCTTTGCTGCCGCTCTGGTGATAACGCGGGGCGCGATTGGTCGAGCTCGTAAAGTGGGCGTTGCCAAAGCCACCACGGCCGCCGCGCGCGGCAAGCCAGCGATCGCCGTCGCGGTTGAGATCGTGTAACAGTTCGCCGGTTTCGGCATCAAAGATCTGCGTTCCCACCGGAACATGGACCAGCAAGTCGTCGCCCGTGTGACCAGAACGATTCGAGCCTTCGCCGTGCAAACCACGCGCGGCCACGTGGCGCGGGTTGTAACGCAGGTGCAGCAGCGTATTCAGCGAAGCATCCGCGACCAAGATCACATCGCCGCCGCGGCCGCCGTCGCCGCCCGATGGTCCACCGCGAGGCACAAACTTCTCACGCCGGAAAGCAGTAACGCCGTTACCTCCGTCGCCGCCCTGGACGCGAATCTTCGCCCGGTCAATGAACATCTAAATCAAGCCAAACAAAAATCGCGGCCTATAAATCAAACGCGACGCCCGGCGCGCATCGGAGTGCTGCTCAGGCGTCGCGACTACCAAAGTATCTTGTCTAAGCAGCAGCAGTTTGCTCCAGGGGATAGACGCTGACGAACTTGCCGGCGCGGCCCTTGTCCTCAAACTTCACGACGCCCTCGATCAGAGCAAAGAGCGTATCGTCTTTACCACGGCCGACGTTGTTGCCGGGCTTCCAACGCGTGCCCCGCTGGCGCGCGATGATGTTGCCGCCGAGTACGTGCTCGCCGCCAAACTTCTTCAGACCCAGACGCTGCGACTGCGAGTCGCGGCCGTTGCGAGATGAACCAACACCTTTTTTGTGTGCCATAAACCGACCTCTT
>DASXXL010000313.1:0-4202 GCA_036503085.1 Pyrinomonadaceae bacterium
AACTGCGTGTCAAGGAAGTGGAGGAGTTATGAATTCGGGTACCGGGAAACTCGCGACGAAGACGATCGCGGTGATTGCGATTGTGGCGATCCTAAACGCGGTTGGACTCTCCCCGGTGGTGATGGTCTTTTTTACGGGCGCGGTGCTGGTTATCTGGCTGGTCGCGCGCCGCGCGCAGATGCGCGAAGTCGAACGAATCTTTGAGTTTTACATCGCCGCGGATGCGATCCTCCGCGAAGAGGAGCGCCGCTGGTACGGATTTGAGATAGCGGAAGTGATCGAACACGGCGAGAGTTTGCTCGACACGATGCCCGATCCGCCGCCGCTGCATTTCTTCGCGTTGGGCGCGTTGTATCAAAGGCTCGGCAACCATGATGCGGCGGTGCAGTACTTGTCTCGTCTTGATGACGACCAGCAGTACGACGAGACACATCGCATCGTGCCTTCGCCGCAACTACGACGCTACGTGATGATGCTGCGCCGGCTCGAACAACATCCGGCAGCCGAACCACAGACGCTCGCCGCGATCCGTAACCTGGAACGCGCGCGCCAACGGAGCGCCGGCAAGATGTTGCTCGACAGCCGCAGCCTGAGCGAAACAACCGTTGAGTCGAAACCGGAGAGTCCTGCTCCCGAGAAGAAGCTTGTTAGCGAACAGAGACTTGTTCCCGAAACGAAAGACGATCCGTATTCACCATCAGCACCACTGAGCTCAATCTCGGCTCCGCCCCCTATCGCGACGGTGCTGCACGACATTTACCAGGACGAAACCAGCGCCAGTAACTAACCGAAACTTTAGACAGGATTTCAGAATTTACAGGACTGTTTTCGTGAATCATGTGAATTCTGGAATCCTGTCAAAGAGCCCTTAATTGTTTGAACCTCTAACAGCCGAAATCATCGCGATCGGATCGGAGCTGCTCGAGCCCGATCGCACCGACACGAACAGCCTCTGGCTCACCGAACACCTCAACCGTCTCGGTATCGAAGTCAAACTCAAAACCATCGTCGGAGACGACGACGCACGCCTCGAAGAAGCAATCAAAGACGCCGTGCGCCGTTCGAAAGTCGTGATCACCACCGGCGGTCTTGGTCCAACCGAAGACGACATCACCCGCAAGATCACGGCGCGCGCGCTCGGCCGCCGACTGCTGCTCGATGAACAAGTGCTCGCCGAGATTCGCCAGCGCTTTCAATCCTTCGGCGTCGCGATGCCCGAACGAAACTCACGCCAGGCGATGGTGATCGAAGACGCGGTCGTGTTGCCGAATCCCAACGGCACCGCGCCCGGCATGTTCATCGATCATCATGGTACTGCGATCGTGCTGTTGCCCGGTCCGCCGCGCGAGATGCATCCGATGTTCGAGCACCACGTCGCCGAACGACTCGCCGGTCGCGCCGGAAGTCTGCGCGTCGTGCGGCGCTTTCTGCGCGTCGCGGGCATGGGCGAATCGGCCGTTGACGAAAAGATCGCGCCGGTCTACACGCAGTACGACAATCCGGTCACGACGATCCTATTCAACAAGAGCGAGATCGAGATTCATCTGACCGCACGCGGCCGCACCGAGAAAGACGCGAACGATTTACTCGATCGTTTATCGAGCCAGATCGAAGAGCGTCTCGGCAACGCGATCTTCTCGTTTGCGGGCGAGACGATGGAAGAGGTCGTCGGTTTGAAGTTGTCTCTCGGTGGTTACACGTTGTCGGTGGCGGAAAGTTGTACCGGCGGTTTGCTGGCGCAACGTTTGACGAGTGTGCCGGGTTCGTCGAAGTACTTCATCGAGGGTGTTGTCACTTACGCGAACGAAGCCAAGACGCGCGCGCTCGGCGTCGAACCGATGTTGTTGCTCGAGCACGGCGCGGTCAGCGCGCCGGTGGCGGAAGCGATGGCCGAAGGTATTCGCAAACGCGCGAACACGGATTTCGGGTTGTCGATCACGGGGATAGCAGGTCCAGGCGGCGGCACTGAAGAGAAGCCGGTGGGAACAGTGTTCATTGCTTTAGCGAGCGACGTGAAAACTGAACATCGCAAGCTGCACGTGCCGGGAGATCGGCAACTGATCCGTTGGCGTTCGTCGCAGGCAGCGTTGGATCTTTTACGACGAAGGTTGATCTAAACCACACATGCGTATTGCTGTCGTTCTCGTCGTTGCTTACCTCATCGGATCGATTCCGTTCGGCTACTTGATCGTGCGGCTGACGGGACGTGGGGACGTCAGGGAAACGGGCTCGGGCGGGACGGGCGCGACGAATGTTTCGCGTCGCGCTGGCAAGATTGCCGGTCTGTTAACGCTCGTTCTCGATGCGGCGAAAGGAGCTTTCGCGGTGATGGTTGCGGGCGTGGCGCTGAGCCATCACCGAGCAACAATCAACGTGAAGTGGGTGGTTGCCGCGGCCGCCGTTGCCGTTATCGTAGGCCATATCTTTCCGGTGTGGCTGAAGTTTCGCGGCGGAAAAGGCGTGGCCACTGCGGCCGGAGCTTTCTTCATGATCGCGCCCTTTGCACTCTTGTGTGCGGGTCTGGTGTTCGTGATTGTCGTGACCTTAACGCGCTACGTTTCGGTGGCGTCATTATCTGCCGCAGTGCTGATCCCGTTCTTCTTGTGGCTACAGAAATGGTTGGTGCAACCGGCGGCCGACATCAGGCCACCACTCACGGCGGCAGTAATAGGCGCGTTGCTGATCATCTTCGCGCACCGCGGCAACATTCGCAGATTGATCAGCGGCACTGAATCAAAGTTCACATGAAGCGCATCGCGATCATCGGCGCGGGCAGTTGGGGTACCGCGTTGGCCGTCATCGCGGCGCGCGCTGGACACGAGGTGCAGCTTTGGGCGCGCAATCCTGATTTGATTACCGCCGTCAACGAGCAGCGCATCAATCCGTTTTATTTAAGCTCCGCTCAGATACCCGAGCGAGTCGCTGCATTTAGTGAGATCGCTTTAGCCGTTGACCAAGCCGAACACATCATCTTCGCCGCGCCTTCACACGCCGCACGCGAGCTACTCACCAAGCTATCACCACACCTCAACGAATCCGGCATCCTCATCAGCGTCGCCAAAGGCATCGAGATCGAAACCGGCAAACGCATCTCCGAGATCTTCAAAGAAGTCAGCGGCGCGAAAGAAGTCGCCGGCGCGACTCACCCATTCGTCTGTCTAAGTGGCCCATCGTTCGCGCGCGAAGTCATAGCTGGCCATCCGACCGCGATCGTCGCCGCCAGCAAAGACGCGGCCGCCGCACGCACAGTGCAGAACGATCTCAGCTTCGAAAACCTTCGCATCTACACAAACGCCGACGTGATCGGCGCCGAGATCGGCGGCTCGGTTAAAAACGTGATGGCGATCGCCGCGGGCATGGCCGCCGGTCTTGGTTTCGGCTCAAACAGCGTCGCGGCCCTGATCACGCGCGGCCTGGCCGAGATCACACGCCTCGCGCGCCGCGAAGGCGCGCAGGTTGAAACGTTAATGGGTCTCGCTGGTCTCGGCGATCTCGTGCTGACTTGCACCGGAACGCTTTCGCGCAATCGTTTTGTCGGCCAGGAACTCGGCAAAGGCAGACGAATCGAAGAGATCACCGCCGAGCTCACCGAAGTCGCCGAAGGCATCAACACCGCGCGCGCCGTGAAGCAGCTTGCCGATCGGGCGGGTCTCGAAATGCCGATCGTCAACGAGGTAAACGCGGTGCTTTACGAGGGTAAATCCGCGCGCGACGCCGTGACTGATTTGATGAGTCGTCCGCTACGCGAAGAGTTGCCGTGATCGATTCAAAAACTGTTATCATTCGCAACCGCAAGCCTTCTTCTTCAAGTGACAAAGTAAAGGAGCCCATCCGAATGTTCCAGACGTTGCGTGCGTCTCGCATTAACTTCGTTCTCCGCCTCGTGCTCGCGCTGACACTCTGCGCTACCGCCGTGCCGGCCCAGCGTCCGCAATCATCTCCGACTCCGGCGCCGAAGGAATTCGATCTGCTGAAGCCTTTGCAGTATCGCAGCATTGGTCCATATCGCGGCGGCCGCTCGACGGCCGTGACCGGCGTGGCCTCGCAGCCGTTTGTCTTTTACTACGGGGCGACCGGTGGCGGCGTTTGGAAATCGACGGACGGGGGCATCAACTGGGAATCGGTAAGCGATGGCTCGGTGTTTGGAACCGGATCGGTCGGCGCGATCGCTGTCTCCGATTCCGATCCGAACGTCGTTTACG